>NZ_CP033932.1:1200000-1500000 GCF_003815975.1 Chryseobacterium bernardetii | reverse complement strand
AATTGATGAAAGAACCTAAGAAAATTCTTGGTGACGATACATTCAATTTAACAGCTACTGCAGTAAGGGTACCGGTGCAGGGAGGTCACTCAGAAAGTGTAAACATCGAGTTTGAAAATGAATTTGATCTGGACGAAGTAAGAAAGATTCTATCCGAAACTCCGGGAGTAGTTGTAATGGATGATGTGAAAAACAACCAATACCCGATGCCACTTTACTCGGAAGGAAAAGACGAAGTCTTTGTAGGAAGAATCAGACGAGACCTGTCTCAGCCGAAGACGCTCAACCTTTGGATCGTAGCAGATAATCTGAGGAAAGGGGCCGCAACAAACGCTGTACAAATTGCAGAATACCTTGTAGCAAACAACTTAGTATAAACTAACAAAATAAAAAAGAGTCTCAGAATTGAGATTCTTTTTTTTATCAAACACATTTATGAATACCCATAAAGAAAAAATAGGATTTCAAAAAATCATTGCTGCATTTGGAGTTATTCTTTTTGTAGGAAAAATCATTGCATGGAAACTTACCAATTCCGATGCTGTATTCTCAGATGCTATGGAAAGCATTGTGAATGTCATCAGTGCATTTATGGGATTATACTCACTCCACCTCGCAGCAAAGCCTAAAGATGAAGATCACCCTTATGGCCATGGAAAAGTTGAATTCGTTACTTCCGGTATTGAAGGTGCTTTAATTGCCATTGCCGGTTTAATGATTATCTACGAAGGTGTCCACAGCCTTATTGTAGGAAAGACACTGAGCAAAATTGATCTGGGAATCTGGATTATCATGGCCACTGCTGTTATCAACTATCTTTTAGGCTATATCTCTATAAAGAAAGGGCAAAAAGAGAATTCGCTTGTACTTATTTCCTCCGGGAAACACCTGCAGTCTGATACCATCACAACCCTTGGAGTGGTGGCCAGTTTGGTAATTGTTTACTTCACCAAAATATATTGGCTGGATTCAGTTGTTGCTTTGATTTTTGGGCTTTATATCATATTTGTAGGTTATAAGATCGTTCGGAAATCTTTGAGTGGCATTATGGATGAACAGGATCCGGAAATACTGCATCAGGTTATCAGAATCCTTGAAGAAAACAGAGAAACAGAATGGATTGACGTTCACAATATGAAAATTCAGCAATTTGGAGCCTCGCTCCATATTGATGCCCATATCACCCTTCCCTGGTACTATGACCTTCGGGATGCCCATAATGAAATGGAAAAAGTCATCATTCTTTTAGCTAACAATATCAAAAGAAACATTGAATTCAATTTCCATATGGATGACTGTAAACCTATTTCATGCCCAATATGCCAGATTGAAAACTGCCCGGTACGCCAAAAAGAATTCGTAAAAAGAGTGAAATGGACCGCAGAAAATGTAACGAGCGTAGATAAACACACTATAGAATAAAATAAAGACTAAAGCAATTCTGGAAAGCAAAAAAAGCAAACACATTATTCAGTATTATTCGCTTCTCCAGCCTTTCCTGATTATCTTCCCTCTGTCTGTTTCCTATAATAAAACATGGGAACAATTAAAAGTATAATTAAAGGCTGTATCACAAATCTTCTCATATAAAAGGAAAAAAGATATCCTATTCCGAATTTATTCTGAATACAGAACAGATAGATAGGAAAAGCAATCGCAAAAACAATAACCATCAATAAAGCCCCCTGCATTGTCCACTGCATATTTTTAAATAATCCATGAATGATGAGACAGGAAAAAAAAAGATTAAGCACAAATCTGAACAAATGACTTCCTATTAATTTTCCCCATTCAAACGCAGGAAAACTAATATTTTTATTGGCTTCATGGAAATAACTCAAAAACGGATCATAAAATATCCTATCTTCAGCCACCCGTACTCCTATCAGGCCGAAGATTCCTAAAATAACAAGAAGCCAGCTAAGAATTTTCATGTTTTAAAGCAAAGAATTTAATCCAGATCAACCAGAGCAAAACAACACTCCCGTAAATAATTGCCGGAAAAACAAAGTCATGGAACATTTTACCATATTCCTTATGTTCCACCATTACAATATTTAGCCCTATAATCCTCAAAAGGTTCATAATATAAAGCAGAACCAGCCCTGCCAATACAAAAACAAATGTCTTGGAGCCTTTATAAAAAGCAAAAACAAAAGATACAAAAAGGATCATAACAGAAATTGCATTACACCCTTCTACCATCCTTGTTACATATTGTTTTTTTACATAAAACCATACCTGCTCGTTCCTCACATCATTGTAAAGTTGGGAAGAGTATCCTAAAACATTTTGTACAGCACTTACCTGGTTGGCAATAATTGCAGAAAAAGGATCTAAACCGGAATCCTTATTCGCATTCAGATAAAATTGATACACAAAAAGCAACACCAGATAAACAATGATGAAGCGCAGTAAAATTCCTAACACCGGCTTAAAGTCCTTTAACATACTGCAAAGATAAAAATTAGGCTGTAATAACCTGAATAAGAAGCAGGAAAGTTTCCACTATCGAGTGATAAATCGTGGATTTATTCCTCTTAAACCTTACCAATACAGCCATAAATACGAACATCATCTGCTATTTTAGCTTTCGGAACTTCCCATTCCCAGCCACCCGCTTCCATTCTAAAAACTATTCATGTTAAATTAGTATATTTGTTTCCATATTAATTATGACTTCTGAAAACGCAAATCGATTTTTTGAAAGCCAATTAGGCAAAAAATCCACTGAATTCATTACATTAGCTCAAAGCGGTTCTGCGAGGGTCAACTTTCTGGCCATAGCCGGTACTGAAAAATATATTATCACCTATAATGAGAATATTCCGGAAAATGAAAGTTTTCTTTATTATTCCGAGGTGTTTTCTGCGCTTCATCTTAATACTCCTACTATTCTTGCCATCACAGAGGACAGGAAAATGTATGTACAGGAATTTTTAGGAGCACAAACATTGTCAGAGGTGATTACAAAAGAACATGTATCACCCCGGGTACAATCTTTGGTAAAACAAACCCTGGAAAAGCTATTCAGGCTGCAGATACAAACCCAGGGAAAAATTGACTTTTCCAAAACATTTGAATATGAAAGCTATGATGAACTTCCGGTGATTCATGATCTCTATTATTTTAAAAACTTTGTTGCTGATGTTCTGGAGCTTGAGTATAATAAATCTACTCTGCTAAAAGAATTCAAGCAAATTGCGGCATTGGTGGAGAATCTCCAACCTACAGGCATCATGATCCGAGATTTTCAAGCCAGAAACATCATGGTTAATGAAAAAGATGAAGTTTCATTTATTGATTACCAGTCAGCAATGAAGGGCCCTTTGATGTATGATGTTATTTCATTTTTGTTTCAGGCCAAGGCAGATTTCCCTGAAGACTTTAAAAATAAAATGCTGGATTTTTATATTCAACTCTTTGAAGATCAAAAAACTCAACATCAACTAAAAAACTCGGTTAAGCCAATGCAGATGATGAGATTCCTTCAGGTGCTGGGAGCATATGGCTTCAGAGGATTGATTCAAAGAAAACAGCATTTCTTGGCAAGCCTTGAAAAAGGAATTGAAAATATCACAAGGTTTGCATCTGCTTGGGAGGAGATGAAAAATTATCCGGAACTTAATAAGGTTATACAGCAGCTGACACTTGAAGAAACTCAGAAGAAAATTGATACTATTTTAAAATAAAAGACCATACAATTTACCTTAAAAACTCTCAATGGTTCAATCCAGTAAATAAAAAATAAAGAAGAAATGCTACACATAGACATCCACAGTTTTTCGTATAAAAAAGGAGGAATTCCAAAAGACAATTCAGGAAACGGGGGCGGTTTTGCCTTTGACTGCAGAGGAATTTTAAATCCGGGAAGAATTGAAGAATATAAAAGCCAGACCGGAAATGACATTGGTGTTCAGGAATACCTTGAAACCAAAACTGAAATGCCAAAATTCTTAGAGCTTGTAAAATCTCTTGTATCTATTAATATTGAAAATTATCTGGAAAGAGGATTTGAAAACCTGCAGATCAACTTCGGTTGTACAGGCGGGCAGCACAGATCCGTATATTCTGCCATAAAAATTGCTGAATTCATCAGAGAAAAGTACCCAGACGGAACGCTGATAACTATCCATCACGACGAACAGCCACAACTGAACATGAGCAATCAGTAATGAGCAATCAGTACACATCATTTATAACTCCTATTATATGAAGGCTCTTATTTTTGCTGCCGGAAAAGGCACCAGGCTTAAACCATTTACAGACCACCACCCTAAAGCCCTGGCTAAAGTGAATGGTATTCCTCTTCTTGAAAGAAACATCAATTATCTGAAAAGTTACGGAATAAAGGATTTTGTGATTAATATCCATCATTTTGGAGATCAGATTGTTGATTTCTTAAATAAAAATGATAACTTCGGCTGTAGAATTGAAATCTCCGACGAAACCAACAAACTGTTGGAAACCGGGGGCGGCTTGATTTTTGCCAGAAGATTTCTTGATCACGGAGAAGATTTTTTAATTTTAAATGCTGATATTTTAACTGATCTCAATATTAATGCATTAGTGGAGTACCACAAAAAAGTAAAAGATTTTGCTACTTTAGCAGTATCGGACCGTGAAAGCTCGAGAAAACTCCTTTTCAATGATGATATGGTGTTAAGAGGCTGGCTGAATGTACAGACAGGCGAACAGAGGCTGGCTGAATTCAATAAAGGATTTAAAGCCCTTGCCTTCAGTGGAGTTCATTGTATTAACCCAGTTATCTTTGAAAAAATAAAAAGAAAAGGCAAATTCTCTGTTATGGAAGAATATCTTGATCTGATGCAGACTGAACATATACATGGTTTTCTGCATGACAACATTCTTATAGATGTTGGAAGACCTGAATCTGTAATAGAAGCCGAAAAACATTTTAAATAATTTTTTGCAAATGGAAATGGATGGAATTAGGGATGAAAGCCTGGTAAACCCGGAATTAGATATTAACGAAACTAAACTGCACAACAGCTTCAGACAGAAAACTTGGGATGAAACTATTACCAAAGACAGCTGGATGGTCTTCAAAGTTATGGCTGAGTTTGTAGATGGTTATGAAAAACTGGTAAAAATTGGACCATGTGTATCTATATTCGGTTCAGCACGTCTGAAACCGGAAAATAAATACTATGAAATGGCTGTAGAAATTGCTGAGAAGATTACCAGACTAGGCTTCGGAATTATTACCGGCGGAGGCCCTGGAATTATGGAAGCAGGAAACAAAGGAGCTTTCAATGCAAATGGAAAATCAATAGGACTTAATATTGACCTTCCTTTTGAGCAGCATTTCAATCCATATATCAACAGGTCTTATTCTATGAACTTCGACTACTTTTTCGTGAGAAAAGTAATGTTTATAAAATATTCCCAGGGATTTGTAGTAATGCCGGGAGGTTTCGGAACATTGGATGAGCTTACTGAAGCAATAACTTTGATTCAAACCAATAAAATTGGTAAATTCCCAATTGTTTTGGTAGGAAGTGAATTCTGGGGTGGATTATTAGACTGGTTCAAAGCTACCTTGCTGAAAGAAGGAATGATTGCAGAAGATGATCTTGATCTTTACAGAGTGGTAGACACTGCTGATGAAGCCGTAGCACACATTAAAGCTTTCTATGATAAATATTCTGTGAACGTAAACTTTTAATTGGCATATTATTTGTGAACCATAACTAGCAAGAATGATTGTAAATCTATTAATTAAGATGAAAAAACTTTTATATATATCAGGAATTTTAACATTTTTTGTGTTAATGAGTTTTATGTATGTAGACTTTTTCTCTTCAATGACCAAAGTGGATTATATTGATGGAAGCAAGACATTGAAGTTTACCACAAAAATGAATACAAGCCATATCTCTGACGCTATTAAGATCAATCCTAACACAGCAGGATTTGAAGCTGAAGTGAAAAAATATGTGAACAATAATTTTGATGTGTTTGTTAATGGTGCTCCCAAAACAATTACTTTTACGGGAAGTCAGATCAGCGGAGAAACTGTATGGGTATATTTTGAAACCGGAGGGGTTTCGGATATTAATACCTTAAAGATTAAAAATACGATCCTTTTAAGCACTTTTCCGAAGCAAATCAACCTGGTAAGTATAGCCTATAAAGGCAGCCAGAAAATGATGAACTTCCAACGAGGAAAAGAAGTGAATGAGGTTTCTTTTTAGATAAATAATTTTGTAATATAAAAACCACTGCTTTTGCGGTGGTTTTTTGTTTATGCTAAAAATTCTCTTAAATATTATTTTACTTGTTGACGGAAGTAATTGAAGGTAATATTAATTTTAAGGAATTAATATAATCATCATCAAAATAAATAGCACGTATTTCTTTGTACATACATGCTTCCAACTCTAACCAAGTTGCATTAGGACTAAATATATTTTTAATAACACCAGTCATTTGGCACATTCATTAATATACCTTGAAAAAAAGTTTGGTTTTTTAATGTAATTGAGACAACGCTATTTATCAACTTTCTCTCCTCTTCTTTCCCGTGCATCCCTTGCTCTTCCTTTTTCATAAAAATATAGTAAAATAAATAATTATAATAGCTACACTTATATTTCATAAAAAAGCCAGCTCTTCCGAGCTGGCTTTTACTATGTAGAAACAATAATTATTGTCCTTTAATTTTAAAATCATCTACTTCCCACGTTGCAGCCGCCGCTGTTGTAGAAGTGTACTTGAATGCTATTCTTACATTTTTGCCTAAGAAAGCGCTTAAGTCAACATTTCCAGAGCTTACCCAATCTCCGAATGCACCGGTATTGGTATCAAGTGTTGCCGGAAGCTGGGTCCAGGTAGTAGTCGCTACATCTCCTGTATAATTGTCTGTAGCATATACCTGTAAAGCATTTCCTGCATATCTTACATCGGTAGTAAAGGTTACTACTGCTTTAGATTTTCCAGCTAAGCTTACTGCTTTAGAGATTAACCAGTCTTCATTAGCAAAGTTATTTCCAGCACCACCAGCATTACCATTCATCATAGCATAATAATTAGTACCATTTCCTTGGTTTGATGTATTCCAGAATTGATTTGGTCCTACTTTGTTAACTGTTATCCAGTCTGTACTGAATCCACCAGCAGCAAAATCGTCTTTATAAAGAACAGGAAGCGGTGTATACACACTGCCATCACATCTAGGAGCATCAAAATCAATATTAGCTAATTTGGTAATCCATAATTGATAAACTCCATTATAAACACTCAAAGCCGCATAAACATCACCTTTTCCTCCTTTTACTTCATAACTTCCTGGAGAAACAGAACCAAATTTTGCCTGTCCGCTTGTTCTTAAGACAACAGTATTTCCTGAACAGTCTTCAAGAGTTCTGCTGGTAACTGAAGTTCCGTCAGTTAACGTTTTCCCTAAATCTCCGTTTACAAACTGAACATCTTTGATTTTAATCCATCTTCCGACATCAGCCATTGATAATTGAGAAATAGTTCTTTCTGTAGGCACCACAGCTCTTGGAGCAGTATTGCTATCGAAGAAATATTTATACATATCAGCTTCTTCAATCTGCCCAAACTGAGTATTATTGTTGAATAAAGATCCTAGTTGAATTTCTCCATTTACACTTCTTACATAAAGGTTTTTAAGTTTAATATTAACATCTTTTCCTAATCTGAATCTACTGTCAAGATATAGATTGGTTTTGTTTATATTCACTCTGATTCCTCCTGTTGCATCTTCTATATATACATATTTGTAAATGTTTCCTGTCTCGTCATTAGCAACAACCTGAGCAGTAAGAGAATAATCTCCTGTAATCTGCACCCAATTTGTAGTTCCTGCAGCAAGTTGCTTAATATCTGCAACCGTTTTAGGAGTTAATTTGCTTGGGTTAAAGTCACAAGGACTTTCAGTAAGTAAGTCTAAACGAGGGAAAGTTTTCATGTTAAGATCTTCAGTCCTGTTGATATACAACTGGTAAGTAGTAGCACTAGTTCCTGATTTGAATTTACTATAAATCCCTACAAACTGACCTTTACCTGAAGGCACAAGCTGATTGGCAAATGAAGCATACCCACTGTTTCTTACTACCGCTGTTTTTGCATATTTTGTACCTGTCCATCCTTCACCAATAGTTTTATCTACTGTTACACCATTCGGTGCATAAGTAGTACATAATGCTCTTGCATCAAATTCTACATCATTTACCTGAATTAAACATCCTAAATACTGATCAGCAAGATCACTCATATCTGCTAGCTTCATCACCTTAGGAATTATTTTTCCTTTTGGGCCACAAGATCTGAAAATATATTTCCCAACAAGCTTTTCAGGAATTCTTGATACAGAACCTTTAGACTCTGATCCTAATTTTACACCAAGCTGCACAAGGGTTCCATAGTTACCAACAGCAAGTCCGTTAAGCTTAACATACACTTTAGATCCCTGAGGATACCTTGTATAAGTACTTACCGCATCTACACTGATTGTAAATCCATGGGTAGGATTTTCAAGAGCATCCTGTATGTATATTGTCTTATAAATATTTCCTGTTTCATCACTTGAAGAAACATAACCTACCATATATAAATCATCCGATTCATCATTTGGAGTCTTATCTTCAGGAAAAACGTAGGTTTCACCACCATTAGTATCATACTTTGCTTTTACTTCAGCAAATGGCACTACAATACCTTTTTTATCGGCACAGTCGTATCCATCCAGATTAGGCTGGTCGTATTTATCATCGTGCACACATCCTGTTACGACAAACAGAGAAGCAGCTACGACGAAAATATATTTTAAAATTGAATTATATTTTTTCATTATAGTTGTTATTAGAATCTTAAATAAACATTAGTAAAGAAAGTTCTTCCTCTGTCATACCAAAGTTTTGGCCCGAAATAAGGAGTTGCTCTTTGGGCATCTGTAAGGGCATCACTAAAGTTTACATTTCTTCCCTGTTCAAATCCTCCGGTTACATAGTCTCTGTTGTTCAGGATATTATTTACAGATACACTGATTCCCATTCTGTATTTTCCAAACTGGAAAGATTTACCAGCATTAGCATTCAACATGAACTGATTATCAAATTTCTTTTGTTTAGTAATTTGTTCTATCAATTCAGGAGTTACACCAGGGAATGGATCATTGGTTTGTGAGTCAGTATACATATAAGGGGTCTTATTCAATGCAGAGAAATCAAGATACTGATCCATCAAATAGTTCGCAGACGCCCCAACCCACCAATATTTTGGAGAGTTATATTTTAAGCCGAATGAGAATGCTTTTTGAGGAGTTCCTGCTACCTTATAATCTTTAACATTTGCCTTGCCCCAAACATCAGTTCCTCTAAACCCGTTAAGGTCATCAAAAGTAGAAACTTCAGGATTGTTGGTGTATTTGTATTCTCCAATACTTGCGACCCCAACAGCATTTAATGTAGGTGTTACCTTAACATCAAATCCTAATTCAAGTCCCATGTATCTCTTATTTACACCACTCATTGCTTCGTTTACTAAAGTACTAAAAGAATTTCCTAAAGTGCCGTCATTTACATCAGCATAATATCTTGAAATTTCAGTAGCGTTCTGAATAGTAGTATAATAAGCAGATAACCTTAATTTTAGAATCTGCCCTCTTAAGATATAACTTAAATCATTAGAATTGATCATCTGATTAGTAACCCCAGGTGTTAAGTAATCAACCATTCTTGGGTTGATATAAATCTCATTCAAAGTAGGTGCTAAACTAAAGAAAGCTCCATTATAAACAATAAAGTTCTTTCCATTGATCTTATAGGTAATTTTTCCTTTGATCCCTGCATCTAAAGCGTCATATATTGCGCTTTTCCCTTTTGAATTATCTCTAAATCTTGCAAGACCACTTCTGAAGTTACCTTCTCTATAAGCCTCTGAATAAGAAGAGAAGATGGAAGCAATAACATTCCACTTATTGAAATCTATTTCAGATGAAATGTTTAAAGAGTAATGATTTCTTGTCAATTCGTAAGAATATTGAGTTCTGTCTCCTTTTCTTACTGTTACGTCAGTGTTATCTGCATCATATTGGGCATCTCCGTTGAATGCATTAAGATTATAAGCAAAATTAGCTCCTAATAAATCTTTAACTCTTCTGAAGTTGTCAGACTTTAAATTCTGATAATTGAAGTTGATGTTTAGCTTCCAGTTATCTTTTAATTTAGTATCAAAGTGAGAGGTGAAATTGAACGTTTTATCTTTATTTACATCTTCTACAATAGTATACACGGCACCTCTTGCTGTCCCATCCATTTTGGTAAGGTTAAGACGGTTTGTATTGTAAAGATAATTCCAGTCGATTTGTGATTGTTGTCTGAATTCATCTTCTGTTAGAATACCGTAGCTTGGTAGTTTTCTGTAGTAAGTTGGATTGGGATCAGAAGCGTGGAACCAGTCTAATCTGCTTCTTGCGTCGCTTCCAAACTGATAAGAAACAGTATTTGTCCAGTTAGAATTTTTACCAATTTTCAGATAATCTGTTAAGATAAACATCGGTTCAAAAACATTTCTGATTCTGGAGTTTCTTTTTTCTCCATCCTGCCATCCCCAGTATGAGTTGTAGTTTTTACCCATAATGTCATAAACCTCTTGGGTATTTGGAGCATTGGAAGCTCTGTAAGTTGGAGATCCGAAAGCCGTTAAGTTAATGGAATGTCTGTCACTGAATTTTTTCTCAATAGAGGCAAAATAAGCATATGCATCCTGATAAACACCATCAAGAATAGCTCGGTCTCCCCATCTTCTGCTTCCTGAGAAGGTAAACGCCCAGCCATTCTTGCTTAATCCGGAAGAGTAAGTAGCCATTGCTCTGTGCAGATAACTTCTGTTGGTAAATGAATAGGCTAAGGAAGTCTGCTTTCTATAGCTTGAAGCTCTCGTATTATAATATACCACCCCACCTAAATTACCAAAAGTATATTCTGAAGGAGTAATATTATCTACATTTTCGTAAGGATATCTTGTAACGTCATTCAGTCCTCCCCAGTTGTTGAAGTCAATTCTTCCATCATCATTTTTAGACATGGATACTCCATTAAAAAGTACATCCTCAAATCTGTTATCTACCCCTCTTGGTCTGAACCAGTAAGCCCCCAATTCAAAAGCTGAAACATTCTGGAAAGCATCTCTTCCTGAACTTAAAAGTCCTACAGTAGGCTGCATAGATGAGCCTCCTTCTTCAGTATCATTTGCCGAGTCGTCAATAACTATTACTCCTGCATCTGATCCTAAGTTGTAATTAAGTGTAATAACACCTAAATCTTTTCTCTTCTCATCTGCAGTTACATCAAACTCTAGGATTTTAGACTCAAAATTTGGTTTTGTAACTGTAATAAGATAGTGGCCAGGTTTTAAATCCACAAACTGGAAGTATCCAATTTTATCCACAGATGTATCATCCGCGGATTGTGCCAGATCTACTTCTGCTTTCTCCAAAGGCTTACCATCCTGATCTTTAACATACGCAAATACAGTAGTTTGCGCAAAGTAAAAAGAGGCAGGCATTAAAGTAAACAAAGAGATTAGGGATAGTTTTTTAATCATAATAAACTTATTTTTAACTCCTTCTTTATTTAAAGGGCAACAAATTTAGGACTATTTTCATTAAGTTAAACATTTTTAGCTATTTATTCTATTAATTTTTCTTAACGTCTATTCATTATCCTAAAAATACAGGCTAATTTTAATCAATCACAAAAAGAAGAACAGATTTTAAGGAAAGCATACAATAATCATTAAAGAATATTTTTTAATCCAATATAAACCGCTTATTTTTAAGCATTATATAAATAACAGACATCATTAATAATATCAAAATAATGAATGATAATACATTTCTTTCAGACTTTCCGTTTCAACCTTAACCTTTTATTAAATTAAACTCAGTTTATTTTAATCTTTATTCTTATATAAAATTAGTAATTTTACCCCTCAATTTTTTGAATATACTAAGAATATGAAAAAATATTTAATCATTGCCGCCCTATTTTGCTTTGGTTCTGCTTTCTCACAACAGAGGCAGGTAAAGAGAGCTGCTGTCGCATTCCTGAACGTAGAAAACCTTTGGGACACTATTCCTTCTGCAGATTATATTGATGGAACTTTGCCACGTTCCAACCCTAAATTCCACAGAAGTGTACCCGTGGATTCTCTAAAATACCTTGAGACAACAGAAGATTATAAAGGGGAATGGAGTGATGATCTTTTAATTGGTAAGAAGGTGATCAGAAAACAGTTCTTATCTGAAGATTTTACAGCCAACAGCCCTAAAAGATGGGGAACAAAATATTACAACCAGAAATTAGCGAATGAAGCTAAGGTTATTTCTGAACTTGGAAGACAGTATACCAATGATAATCCGGCCATCTGTGGACTGATTGAGGTGGAAAACAGACAGGTAATTGAAGACCTCATCAAACAGCCGGCCTTGGCAAAAAGCAATTACGGAATTGTACATTTTAATTCTTATGACGCAAGAGGTATTGATGTGGCAATTATTTACCAGAAAGGAAGATTCGCTGTTTTAGATTCTTATAAGAAAGAAATTAAAATCTATGATGAGGATGGAAAAAGAGAATACACCAGAGATATTGTAGTAGCTATCGGATTATTGGATGGAGAAAAAGTAGGAATCTTTATGAATCACTGGCCATCCAGAAGAGGAGGTGAAGCTATTTCCCTTGCTAAAAGAAATACTGCAGCCACTGTATTGAAAGAAGAAATGGATAAAGTTACTGCAGAAAATCCTGGCATCAAATTATTCTCAATGGGTGATTATAATGATGACCCGGTAAGCCCAAGTTTGAAAAAACATTTGGCTGCTGTGGGAGATCCGAGCGAATTATCAGACAAAACTCCTTATTATAACTTAATGTACAAATTATATAAGGCTGGTGTAGCGTCTCTTGCCTATAGGGATGCTCCGAACTTGTTTGATCAGATTATTGTTTCAAGAAATCTTTATTCACCTGAAAAGATTACGCCTACTTATACTATTTTTAAAGCTGAGATCTATGCTCCTGCTTACCTGGTAAACAAAGAAGGACAATGGAAAGGATATCCTTTACGTTCTTGGGATGGTGACCGATTCACTGGTGGATACAGTGACCACTTCCCTGCGGTTTCCGTAGTTCAGAAAGAATATATTAAAAAATAATACAGAAAGGCACTCTTATTGGAGTGCTTTTTTAATAAATAATAGAGTCATGAAAAAATTTGTCCTAATACTATTTATTGCCTTTGTTCCTTTCAGCTGTCTTTCCCAACAAAATACGCCTAAAAAGGATAAGGAACAGAATGAGATGAAACCGTCTAAAAATGAGGATGGAGAATGGGACCTGACAGTTATTGACACTGAATTTGATTATTTTCTCAATGCGATAGCCAAACCCATCAGTCAATATTCAGAATCTTTTCTGAAAACAAAGAATACATTCCTTGTCAATGAATGGAACAGCTATTACAGTTCCGGAAAATACAGGAATATCATAGAATCCGGAATAGACTATAATCCTAGAGAAAACTACGGGATAAAGTTTGAATACAAACTCTACCAGGTATTTGCATATGTAAGCTGGAAGTACGGTTTAAAAATGAATGGATTATCCGCAAGTGATGCGAGAAGATAAATCCCCAAAAGAATCAAATTATATTTACAAAAACCCTATTTTCCAAATAAAAACATAATTAAATACTATAATTATCTAATTATACGAAATAATTTTAATATTCTGTTCAGGTTTTAATATATTTGTATAGTACTGAATTTTGATATCTCAGTATTTATTCACCCTAACAAAATTAAAACCATGAAAAAAACATCCTGCACTGCATGCTTTTCAGCCATGCCATGTTCTATCGTACAGACATTCCGTTCTGTAAAAGTCAAATTATCGGATAAGCAATTTATCAATTCTCAAATTAATAATGCTAAAATCAATGAAATATGAGAAATACCATTAAACTTATCCTGCTTTCAATTTTATTATCCTGGAAACCGCTCTATTCACAAACAGGAAGCGACATCATTTTCTGCCTGGATAACAGTGGTTCTATAAGTGATGTAGCCTTTAATCAAATGACTGTCTCTACCATGAAACTCATGGAACAGGTTTTAAAATGTAATCGGGACAACAGGGTTGCTGTAGTACATTATGGAACAGATTATAAGGACATGAGCCCTTCTCTTCCCAGAATCTATATAGAATCTAATTTCACCAATGATCTGGCAACCGCCCAAACATTCTCAAGAAGATTAAAAAATGGTGACCATTTTCATAATGCAGTTAATTTAATAGGATCAGCTCTTGATCACTACCCTGATCCTGATATCGTGAGCCCGCAAAAAACATTAGACAAGCACCGTGAAAGGCCGTTAGTAATTATCTTATTTTCTGATGCTGAAAGAGCTAATGGCAACCTGAGCAGTGGCTCTTATCTGGTCAACTTCGATCCTCCCAATGGATTGCACGAAGACAATGCTTTTGTAGCCTTTACAAAATTTAAAATGGACAGAAATGCTAAATTTATTGTGGTACATGTAAGTGATTATTCGCCATATATAGAAGCTGCAGCCAATATTGCAAGCCGTGGAGGTTCATATAACGGACCTATTGAGCAATACAATGACGACCCTGACCACAATCTGCTTCCAAGATTCTATCTGAATAAGACAAATTTCACCTTAACCACTACGGAAATAGCTGACCTAAGCAATAGCATCTGCAGAATGAACACCGCCTATGTTGACTTCACTTATCAGGTCCGCTCATGTAAAACTCCTACAGGCTTTCCATTACAGGTAAATGGTAACTATGCCATTCCACAAGGGGCAAGCATTGTCAACTTTCAGATATCACTTTTGGATATAGCAACAAGCACAATGTATCCGACATCTGCAACAGTTAATTTTCCTAATCCAAATGAATTTGAATTTACCATCAACCAGGCAGATCTCACCAACCCGCCTTCAGGGCAATATAAATTTATTATTGAGCTTGTTTATTCCTTAGGAGGCAATAATGATGGCGTTCATGCCGAAAACAGCATCAACTCTCCATATGACTTCATGTACTGTGAAAATCTGCGCACTAGCACAAATACGTCTAACCCTGCAGCTAAGTTTGCAAAACCAAAAGATAAAGATTATCATATAGATCTTAATGCAGATCCTAACAACTCGAAATCTATGCTTAAAGAAAAAGTTCAGCAGAAAAATATCCAGATTTCACCAAACCCTAACAATGGGGTATTTATAATATCGCTTGACAAGACACGTTCAGGATCATTACAAGTTAATGACATCAATGGTAAGGTTGTATTTGAAAAGGCTTTTAGCAACGAAAAAGATATAGCTGTGGATATTCACTCATTACCATCCAATACTTACATTGTAAAAGTAAGCTCAGGTAACGAAGTGTTCACACAGAAAATAATAAAAAGATAAATCTTACTATTTCAAATTAAAAAAGGTTCAGAAAATTTCTGAACCTTTTATTTTTATAATAGATGAAAATTATTTGTTGAATAATTCTTCTACTTTGTCCCAGTTTACAACATCAAAGAATGCAGAAACATAGTCAGGTCTTCTGTTTTGGTAGTTTAAGTAATAAGCGTGCTCCCAAACATCCAATCCTAAAACCGGAGTTCCTTTAACATCTGCAACAGGCATTAATGGGTTATCCTGGTTTGGAGTTGAAGAAACAGATACAGATCCGTCAGCATTTTTTACTAACCAAGCCCATCCAGAACCGAATCTTGTTTTAGCAGCCTCAGAAAAATCAGTTTTGAATTTTTCAAAACCACCATAGTTTTCTATGGCAGCTTTTACATTTCCTACCGGCTCTTTGCTTCCTCCGGGAGTTAAGATTTCCCAGAATAAAGAGTGGTTGAAGTGTCCTCCTCCATTGTTTCTTACAGCTGGCTTATCTGTTCCTGTCTTGCAGATTTCTTCAATAGTTTTTCCTGCTAGATCAGTTCCTTCAATTGCTTTATTTAAATTGTCAATATACGCCTGGTGGTGCTTCGTATAGTGGATTTCCATAGTTCTAGCATCGATCGTGGGTTCTAATGCATCGTATGCATATCCTAATTTTGGTAATTCAAATGACATAATCTTTATTTTTAATGTTATACTTCAAAATTAGCCAATATTTAAGGTATTATCAAAGATTGGGGATTACTTTAATAAATCTTTAACATTGATATATTGATTTAGAATGAATTAAATTCTAAAAATATTTTTTAATCCGTAAATTAATAAACTAAAAAGCACGAATCCTGAGATCCGTGCTTTCTATTTAACAATAATTAAATTTATTTATTCATAGACATTAGGAATTCCTCATTGTTAAGAGTTCCTTTAATGTTCTTATCTACAAATTCCATAGCTTCTACAGGATTCATTTCAGAAAGGTATTTTCTCAGAATCCACATTCTTTGTGAAGTTACTTCATCCAACAGAAGATCGTCTCTACGTGTGCTGGATGCAACAAGATCAATAGCAGGATAAATTCTTCTGTTAGCAATTTTTCTGTCTAACTGAAGTTCCATGTTACCTGTACCTTTGAATTCTTCAAAGATTACTTCGTCCATTTTAGAACCTGTATCAATTAATGCCGTAGCAATAATTGTTAGAGATCCTCCACCTTCAATTTTTCTTGCTGCTCCGAAGAATCTCTTCGGCCTGTGAAGTGCATTCGCATCCACCCCACCGGAAAGAACCTTCCCGGATGCCGGCGTTACAGTGTTGTAAGCTCTTGCCAATCTGGTGATAGAGTCTAACAGAATCACAACATCATGCCCACACTCTACCATTCTCTGAGCTTTAGCCAAAACCAGGTTTGCCACTTTTACATGTTTTTCAGCGGCCTCGTCAAATGTAGAAGCAATTACCTCTGCATTTACACTTCTTTCCATATCAGTAACCTCTTCCGGACGTTCGTCTATCAGAAGCACCATCATATATACTTCAGGGTGGTTAGCAGCGATAGAATTAGCAATATCCTTAAGCAACATCGTTTTACCTGTTTTAGGCTGTGCTACGATCATTGCTCTTTGCCCCTTACCAATAGGTGCAAACAGGTCAACAATTCTTGTAGAAACTGTAGATCCGCTTCCTGCCAGGTTGAATTTTTCTTCAGGGAAAAGTGGAGTGAGATATTCAAAAGCTACACGGTCTTTGATAAATGCAAGATCACGCCCGTTAACTTCCGTAGGTCTTAATAATGAAAAATATTTTTCTCCTTCTTTAGGTAATCTTACAATTCCTTTAACGGTATCTCCGGTTTTCAACCCGAAATTTCTGATCTGTGCTGTAGAAACATACACATCATCAGGAGAAGAAATATAGCTAAAGTCTGAAGAACGTAAAAATCCGTAGTTGTCTGGTAAAATCTCCAACACCCCTTCAATGCTCACCATTCCATCAAAGTTGAATTCTTTTTTATGGTCTTGCTGTTCCTCTGCCTTTTCAGAATGTCTGTTCTGATTTTGGTTAGGATTCTGGTGTTGGTGTTGATTTTGATTTTTATTTTGGTTTCCACCGTTCTGTGGATGGTTGTGTCCCTTTTGAGGTCTGTTAGCCTGAGGTTGTTGAGGGTTGTGAGGCTTTTCTTCCGCCTGGGCAGGCTCTTGAGGTTCTGTGTTTTTAGGAGCTTCTGTTTTCTCCTGGGAGGTTTCTGCATTTCCTGTACTGGCAGAAACTCTTTTCCTTTTTTTCTTAGCCGGGTTAGCTGCAGATGCGTCTTCGCTGGCTGTTGCTGCTACTGTTTCAGTCTTAGGCTCTTCTGCTTTTATTTCTTCGGCAACCGGCGTTATTTCTTCTACGTTTTCCTCTACTTTTGGTTCTGCCGGAGCTTTTGCAGTTGCCTTAGGCTTTGCCGGGGCTTTCTTTGGAGCAGCTTTCTTTATAGGAGCCTTTGCAGTTTTTTCTGCTGGAGCTTCTTCAGTATTGGCGCTGGTTTCCGTGGCGTTGAAATAATCTTTTGCTACTTTAGGGTTGGAAGCCTGAAAGTCAAGAATTGCAAAGATTTTGTCATTTTCATTGCTGTTTCTTGCAACTTTAACGCCCAAATCCTTTAAGATTTTAGTCAGTTCCGTTACGGATTTTGACCTTAACGTTTCTATGTTAAACATATTTAATGTAAAAATGTAATTAATTGTGAGTAAGAAAAGTAAGTCCGGTGACTTTGGTTTTCAAGTACATTGTATAATGCAAATCTACACTTATTTTTGAATTGTGCAAAATTTATATTATTTTTGCCAAGAATTTAATATTCAATGCTACAGAGAATACAAACTATATGGACTTTATTAGCAGTTTTAGCTGCTGTTTTCCTTTTTATAACAGGACAGGATGTTGTAATTTCAGACAGTATTCCTGTACTTAACATAGGATGTATTATCCTTGTTATTATTGGATCATTAAGTATTTTTAGTTTTAAAAACAGAAAAAGACAAATTTTGCTGAATACGATCAGCATCATTATAAACGCTTTGTTGATTGGTGTATTGGCGTACTGGCTGCTAAGTTTATCCGGAGGAATTCAGTTTCCTGAGAAGGGTATTGAGCCGATTTTCCCATTAATCGCGGTGATATGTCTGCTTATAGCAAATGTATACATCCGTAAAGATGAGAGGCTCGTGAAATCTGTAGACAGGCTTCGGTAACCTTACAACGATTTTTTGAGTAAGAACAGTTCCTTTTAGGAGCTGTTTTTTATTTATACCTGCCTGTATTCCGCTGTTCTATGGAGTAATCTACCCAGATCAATTAATTTATGTAACTTCCCTGCAACATTTTAATGTAAAAAACGACAGATCCTATAATTTTTAATTAAAGACTATGAAAAAGCTAACATATCTTACTTTATCACTATTTTCTATATCCGCTTTTGCACAGGAGGTTTCAAAAGAAAGAGTAAAAACAGTGATTTCCACCCTGGCATCTGATGAAATGAAAGGCCGTGAAATAGGAACTCCTGAAAATGAAAATGCGGCTCACTATATAGCTAGTCTTTTCAAAGAAAACAACCTTAAATACTGTACAGGAAATTCTTATCTGATTCCTTTTGATTATAAGGGGAAAACTGCCTATAATGTTTGTGGTATAAAGAAAGGTAAATCTGATAAAACTCTTGGCTTTTCAGGACATTTTGATCATATCGGTACCAAAAATAAAAGTGGGGACAATATTTATAATGGCGCTGATGATGATGCCAGCGGAATTACCACATTGGTAGGGATCGCAGATTATTTTAAAGATAAGGACCCTGAATTTTCTATGGCATTCATGGCTTTCAACGGGGAGGAAAAAGGAATGCTTGGATCAAAAGCGATCTCTGAGGATAAAAATCTTGACAAGATATATAAAAATATGACTGCCCTTTTCAATTTTGAAATGGTAGCCACTGAATCTCAATGGGGGAAAAATGCATTATATATGACCGGAGACGGCTTTTCAGATCTTGACGAACTCTTCAATACCTATGCAGTAAATGGCTTAAAGATCAATGCAGATCCATATGCAGAGCAGCAACTCTTTTATCGTTCAGATAATGTAAGTTTCGTAAAAAAGAAAATTATTGCCCATTCATTTTCAACAGTTGATATGACTAAAGCTACTCACTATCACCACGTAAATGATGATATCAGCATTGTTGATGTAGATAATATGACCCAGATCATTAATAATTTCGGACAGACATTGGATAAACTTAATCCTAAAAACTTTGCTCCAAAATATAATGATCAGGTAAATTTTAACTAATTCGATCCTCATACAGTAACCGCCTTTCTGGCGGTTTTATTTTGACTTTATCTGAAAATATACTCTTTCTGTGCTCCAGATTCTGCAGTGTTTTTCACTTGTTTTTTACTTTATTTCAATGTGTTGTAACAAAAACACTGATTTTGAAACTTATCCATTAAAGTAAAACAGGATTAAGAACGTCTTATCTTCTAATTTTACGTAATTTTGCTATCCAAATTTTTCATTGAATGAATGAGTATAAAAAAATTCTGAGGTTCGCCAGACCCCATCAAAAATATATCTACGGAAGTTTGTTTTTCAATATTCTGTATTCCTTATTTCAGATTGCTTCCTTAGGGACTATTTTACCGGTTTTGGGAATGCTTTTCGGCACTATTAAACCTGAAAAATATGAAACAGCTCCTGTTTATTCCGGTGAAATCTTAGATTTTTTCACCTATGTAAAAGAATATTCCAATTACTATATCCAGACTTTGGTAAGTGCTCATGGCGCTCTAACTGTTCTTGCCTGGCTTTGTGTAATTACTGCCTTCATGTTCTTTTTAAGAAATGCATTCCGATATTTTGGTTCTTTATTGCTTATCAATTACCGTGTGGGAGTTACCAAAGATCTTCGTGGAGCCATGTATAGAAAAATACTTTCTCTACCCGTTTCATTCTTTACAGAAAGCCGAAAAGGAGATATGATGTCCCGTATGTCTAATGACGTTGGCGATGTGGAGGGGAATATTTTGGGAAGTTTAATAGAACTTATCAATGCCCCTTTCATGCTAATCAGTACATTGATTACTCTGTTTTTCCTGAGTGCAGAAATGACTCTTTTCTCCCTGCTGGTACTTCCGGTAATGGGAACAATGATCGCCTTAATCGGGAAAAGCCTTAAAAAAGATTCTCACGAAGCACAGCATGAACTGGGTACAATCTTCTCCATAGTAGATGAAACACTTAAATCATCAAAAGTTATTAAAATCTTTAATGCGGAAAAGATTATGGATAACCGTTTCATGAAATCAATGAACAAATGGATTTCGAGCTCTATCAGCTTAGGTAAAAAGAAAGAACTGGCATCTCCAATGAGCGAATTCCTTGGGTCTATTACCTTTTTGATCATTGCATGGTATGGAGGTAAACAGATTATTGTAGAACAAAGCATATCACCTGCCGACTTCCTTGTATTCCTGGGAATGTTCTTCCAGATCCTTCCGCCTGCGAAGAGCTTATCAACCTCTATTTCCAACGTACAGAAAGGAGAAGCTTCTTTGAAAAGGGTGCTTGAAATCCTTGATGCCGATGTGAAAATTGAAGAAATTGCTGAACCGGTTTCTATTTCAACCCTTAACAGAAATATAGAATTTAAGAATATCGGATTTTATTATGATAAGGCCAATCTGATTCTTAAAAACTTTGATCTGACAATTCCTAAAGGAAAAACAGTTGCTTTGGTAGGACAGAGCGGAAGTGGAAAAACAACTATTGCCAATCTTTTAGCAAGATTCTATGATGTTTCTGAAGGGCAAATTCTAATTGATGGTGTGGATATCAAACATTTGAAGCTACAGGAATACCGACAGCTTTTGGGAATGGTCACTCAGGAATCTGTATTGTTCAATGACACTGTTTACAACAACATCCTGATGGGTAAACCTGATGCTACCAGAGACGAGGTAATTGCAGCGGCTAAAATAGCTAATGCAGATGCATTCATTACAGGGCTTTCTGAAGGATATGATACTAACATCGGGGATGACGGGAACAAACTTTCCGGAGGACAAAAACAAAGGGTATCCATTGCAAGAGCCGTACTGAAAAATCCACCGATCATGATCCTGGATGAAGCTACTTCAGCTTTAGACACGGAATCTGAAAGATTTGTACAGGATGCTCTGGAAAAAATGATGGAGAACAGAACTTCCCTTGTGATTGCCCACAGACTTTCAACCATCCAAAAAGCAGACTGGATTGTAGTGATGGAAAAAGGAACCATCGTTGAACAGGGAACCCACCATGAGCTTATTGCAAAAAAAGGAATGTACAACAAACTCGTTGAACTTCAAAACTTTGATTAATTATTCTTAACTCAATATAAAATGAATCCCATACAAGAGTATTTCTACAGAATCGAAGAGCCTGAAAGAAGTACTCTTCTTTTTTTAAGGGATACTATTCTGGCTTCAGACCCAGAAAATATTACAGAAACTTTCAGCTTTGGTCTTCCCTTTATCAAGTACAGAAAGAAAATGCTGTGCTATTTTTATTACAGCAAAAAATATAAAAAACATTACCTCAGTTTTTATCACGGGGATAAACTGAATTATCCGGAACTGACACAGGACGGAAGGAAGAAGTTTAAAATCTTGTTAATTGATGTGAATAAGGATTTGCCGGTAGAATTCATATTAGATCTTCTGGAAGAAATCAAAACATATATTAAATAAAAAACTCCGGCACAAATAAATGTGCCGGAGCCTTCTTTAAAACTTTTTTATCATTGTGTGTTTATTCCGTTGAATTCTGCCTGCTGAATTGCCCAGGCCAGCATATTAGCAAAAAGGATTGAATTCTGAACCTGCATTGATCCTGCAGTATATCCGTTTCCAGCATATCCGTAGGCAGATTTCTGAACTGGTAAATATCCTCCTGTACTTGGAGCTACAAAAGGCTCTATTGTATTACTAGGATACTGATTTCCATTAGCGTTTTCATTACTTAAAAAACCACCATCACCAAACCAAACCAAATTTAAATTGCTATGTCTAAATCCAGTAATTCCTGAGTAGGTTGTAGTATTATTTATTGGCTGTGCATAGCTGTAAGGTATAACTCCATTGACATTAGAAGTAATAGCTACAGTTGTGGAAGCATCTTCTCCCCAGTTTTTTCCCCTCACATCCCCAAAAGGTCCGTTCAAAATCGGGTCATTAGCATTAGCCAGCGGATATACTGCACCCGCTCCGCCTCCAACATACCCAACCGTCAATGCCGGATTTGAAAACACGGCTCTAAGGAAGTTGAGAGAAACATTGCTATCAGTTCTGTCCTGGAATGCAATCACAACACCTTTTTTATTCATATAGTCTACCAGATAACCAGACTGGGTTGCATTCAAAGAACTGTTATCAAATCCGATGATTACAATATCAGGTTTATTATTCAAAGCTGTAAGTAGAGCAGCATCTGTTGGGTTAGCATTTAATGACGTGTGGGTATACCCTTCAGCTTTCACTTTACTTGAAGCCGTGGTTCCGAAATTTGTCGGAGAATCCATCAGACTTCTTGAAGGTCCTGTAAATGCACTATAACCATACATAGTTTCATTACCAATATGCAAAATTTTCTTTATAGGAATAACAACAATTACCTGAACAGTACAAGTTGTAGATACCCCGCCCTGGCTGTCGGAAGTAATAGTAAGTGTTTTCACACTTGTAGAAGCAGGTGTTCCGGTACCGTTTAACGTAACATTCTGATTTCCTGTAGAAGTAAATGTTCCTGACCCGCTGAATGAAATTCCATCTACAGTATTGGTAGTAATAGTATAGCTTCCCAGTGCTGTAACATTAACAGGAAGAGTAATTGTATTGGCTGCTGTTAAAGCTGTTCCTACTTTATAAACTCCGTTTACCGTAGCACTTCCACAACTCATTGTATAAGACCCTGCCGGACTTAATACATTCACTGTAACAGCAGGTGTACATGTAACATCTGTCCCGTTGGCATTAAGTCCTACAGTATCCACCTGTATCGCAGCAGGCACTCCCTGCCCCGGAACTTGGATAGTTTGCGTTCCTGTATTAAGAAAAACACCTGTTCCGTAGAAATTATATCCATTTGTTGTAGTCCCTGTAATTGTATAACTTCCAACTTTAGTTACGTTTACAGATACACTTAAATAATTGGATGCTGTAAGCTCTTTGGTCTGAACATAGGTTCCCATTGCTTTTGTGTTGGAACAGTCTACCGTAAAAACAGCTTTGCCCATTTGTCCGCAGACACTTTTCCATTCGTTGTCAGCAAGACTCCAGTAATTAATACAGTCCTCAGTAATATTATAAATTGTCAAACCATCATCCTTGGCAGTGTTAATTACAATAGCATTTCTTTGGGTTTCAGTAAGCCTGGGAATAAGAACTCCTTTATTATTGCTGGCTGAAACGACATCCAATACAGAATTGGCATTAGGTGTTGTGGTATTAATCCCAACAGCACCATTGGTACCTTGCGAATAAAACTTGCCAAAAGCGAAAAGTAGCGCTATCAGCAATACCTTGATCGGGGGAATTGTAAATTTTGTAGTCATCATCTTAAATTATAATTGTTTATGATTAAATTTTTAATAAAGTCATAAGCTTTATACAAATTTATCAATTGCAAGGGTTTCATTAATCAGTCTGATGTACGCAATACTACTCATGCGTAGCTAAACTCACAAAAAATCAATTATGTATATAAATAACAACAATTAATAATAATAACCCCGGTAGATTTTATAAAAATATAAGAGCTGATACATTACAGCCTATCAAACAAGGTATGCTAAGAACAAAAGCTTTTTATACCTTAAAAATAGCTTTCCATTTGGTAATCGTATTCCTGCTTATTTTAAAATGATGGCTAAGCTGAATGTTATTAAGTCCGTTCTTTTTCTGGTACCTGAGAATTTCCAGAACGGAGTCTTCATCATAGGAACGCAGCCTTTGATTATTAAACCCGACAGCATAATCAGGTTCTCCAAAAATCAGTTGGTTAAACTTCAGTACTTCAATCGCAGAATTCAACCTTTCAAGTTTATGCCTGATTGCAGTGTCTGTTAATTTTTCAGGAAAGCGTTCCTGAATAATGTCAGTATAAATTTGCTTGTAATCCGGAATCATACTATATTTTTTTCATCCATTTGTATAAAGTGGTTTTTGGAATCTTATACTTTACCACAACTTCATTGGCTGTCATTTTTCCAGTATTTATTTTTTCCAGAACAAAATCCTTCACTTCCTGGGTATAAATACTCTTTCTGAAAACCATGGTTTCTCCTTTTTGCCGGAATGTATTATCAATTCTTGATCCGGGTGAGTATAAAATCAGATGCCCGGTATAAAATCTAAAGAAATCAAATTTCAAAAGCTTACACCATTTCAACAGAATATCAGTATCAATACTTTTCTGTTCATACATCTTTTCAATCTCATCTTCTGTTTTGCCTAAAAATCTGGAGATCCTTTCTATTGAGATCTGGTGTTCTTCTACTTTTGATCTGATTACATCTCCAATATCAATATTCTTAATATTCATCCACTGTATTTTTGCAAAAATATTAACAATAAAGGCTAAAAGGTGCGCCGTATGCTACTCAACACTACGCATAAGTAGTAAAAATCAGAATATGTTTTAAATTTTAATAAGAAAACTGTTAATGTTGATCTCGGACGGAATATTAAGTTTCTTTCTTATTCTGTATTTTTTACTTTCTACAGCACGAATACTGTTATTTGTACATTGTGCTATTTTCTTGGTATCAAAATCAAGTTTCATTAATGCACAGAAATACAATTCAGAATGAATAAGATCCGGGTTTATTTTTAAAATACCTGAAACAAAATGGGGGAAAAACACCTGAAACTTTTCAAAAAAAAGAGGAGAATTTTTTTCGGCCAATTTAAAAATTTCCTGAATATTTTCTTCTGAAAGATGATTGATAAGCATCTGTTGCTTCATCAGCTCGCTATTCGTTTTTTCCAGTTCCTTAATAGTAGACTCTTTTACATTTCTATCGCTAATTAGTCCCATAATCCGTTCATCTTTATGAGTAATAAAAACAATATCCATGAAAAAATAGGCAATAGAAAACAAAATATTCAACAATTTTAAGGTTTTAAAATCATCTTTTTCTAAAAATCTGCTTCTGGGAAGAAAGTCAAAATCAAAATAAAGACATGCAATAAAGTTAATGCTGATTATGAGAGTGACGAAAATGATAGAAAATGGTTCCTTCTTATAATTGAGAAAGAATGGAACTGCAAATAAGAGACAAAAATAAAAATATTCTACACCACCGCTCTTATAAGTATAAATATTAAAAAAACTCACTATAAAAGTCAACAACACAAAAACAAGGATAATGAAAAGTTTCAAAATCTTTTTAAATCTTCTTGTTTTACCTTTTATAGCCATCAGAAGCAACCAGAAAAAAGTAATAGCAGTAAGAAATATTGAAATCAGCATATCCCCGAAAAAAGCTATGATGAAAACAGAATAAAAGAAAAATATGAAAAACAACGAAAACAGATACCGGTTAATAATATCCAGATAATTGCGGTCAGCATCAGCTTCCAATTTGTCTGGCTCACCATTAAGCGTTTTAAATAAAAAATTATAAATCATCTTATTGTTGTTTTTATATAGACCAAATAGGGATTTGAACAAATTAATGTGAAAATCTTCTATATTTTTTAATCAAATAAAATATACAAAGAAATCTCTCAGTAATTTTACTGTTAAAAAAATCAGGTAATTTTCTTTCTAAATTTACTAAAATTCCAATATTGAAATATTAAAACTGAAAAAAAATCATATGACAAAAATATTAACAGTGATCAACTTGCCTAAAATTAATGGGTTATATTTTTAAGCCGGCAAAATTATTGTTCTCTATAAAAGAAAACCCACGCATCACTACGCAATACTACTCACGAGTAGTTAAACTCACCCATCAGCAATACCCCTCAAATGAAAAAGAGGACCACATGGCCCTCTTAATATTTATGTTGTAATGATTTTAATTTTCTTTGAGTTTGGCGATAACATCCAAACCTCCTTTTGTAATATCCCCGATCTTACAGATGATCTCTGTATCCAAAGGCAGAAACACGTCCATTCTTGACCCGAATTTGATAAATCCGAACTCATGTCCGGCTTTTGCCGGATCTCCTTCATTACAGTAGAATACGATCCTTCTGGCTACATATCCTGCAATCTGTCTGAAAACTACTTTATGGTTGGTTTCAGTTTCAATCGCTACAGTTGTTCTTTCATTTTCTGTGGATGATTTTTCATGCCATGCCACCAGATATTTCCCCGGATGGTATTTTTTATAGATTACTTTTCCGCTTACCGGATATCTACAGATGTGTACATTCAATGGAGACATGAAAATAGAAACCTGGATGGCTTTTCCTTTAATGAATTCATTTTCTTCCACTTCTTTGATCATTACCACTTTTCCGTCCACCGGAGCGATTACATTCTCTCTGTGGTCAAGAATAGTTCGGTTCGGAACTCTGAAAAACCAGAATATAAGACAGTAAATAATCAACAAAGGTGCAATGATCAGTAAAGACCATATTTTAAGGAAATAGATGGCTAAAGCTCCCAATACCAGAAAAAGTATTGTTGCTACCGTAATGGTTCCTTTTGATTCTCTATGTAATTTCATGAGATTAAATAAATTTTTCTAAAATAAAGTACAAATATACGACAGGAACGCAGATAATAAAACTATCCAGCCTATCTAATACTCCACCGTGCCCCGGAATGATGTTTCCACTGTCTTTCACACCGAAATTTCTCTTTAACTGGCTTTCTACCAAATCTCCGAGAGGAGCAAAGGCAGCTACCAAAAATCCAACAAATATCCAGTTCCCTCTCAGTTCAGGCTGATAGTGCTCTACAAAATAAGACAGTACCAACGTCAGAACAACCCCGCCTATATAACCTTCCCATGTCTTTTTAGGAGAAATTTTAGGCGCCATTTTGTGTTTCCCGAAGAATTTCCCTACCAGATATGCAAATGTATCACTACTCCAGATCAGAATGAAGAGAAAAAGAACTTCTAAAGAGAAACTATCACTATAACTGGAGAATTTTGGTAATCCTAATGCAAAACTGAAGGGCAGGGCAACATAAATGACTGTAAAAATCAGTTTTCCGCTATCAAAGTATAATTCGTTAGGAAATTTAAATAAAGTAACTACAGCAATACCAATAAGGGCAAGTGCTAATATCTCACTCAATCTGAAATCGAAAAAGAAGTCGTGATGGAAGTATCTTTTTGAAAAAATGTAAAATATAAAAATAACCAATGGATACACTACCCATTTCTCATATCCTTTTCCGAACTTCATTATTTTTACACACTCCCAAGTCCCCACAATCAGTAAAAGACTTATCAAACCATGATAAAGATATTGTTGCTGAATAAGACCGGGAAAAATGCTGTTGATAAGTTGCGCCCCTAAAGGAGTCGAACAAAGAATGATAATAGCTACATAAACGAGACCTGAAATGGTTCTTTGAATGAGATTTTTGTCCAAAATTTAAAATTTAGTAGTGGGTGCTTAATCTTCAAGCAGCAATAAAAACAGTTTTGTATTGGAATTGGAAGAACTGTCCATTTTAGACTGGCTTCCACTGATGGAAGTAAGGTTCTTAATATTTCCGTTTCTTTTTATTTTCCCCATGGCATCATTCAGGTTGTTTACAATCTGTGAAACATTGGCGATGATGATAATTCTATCGGGTAGCCTTGAAGAATGATAGTGAAGAATGTTATTATGGGAAAGCATAATTCTGCCGTCATATGCAATCAGATATTCACAAGTGATAAATGCTGCATCATTGGATGGCTGTAATTCTGAAGTATAAGGAGATTTTACAACATTTAAGAAGTTCTGAAGTTCCTTATCCCAACAGAAAAGGTTCTTAATACCTTCTATTTTGATAATTTGATTTAAAGTTTGTAGAGCCTCCGCTTCATCTGCACAATAATTAAAAAATCCCCCTGAATGCGTAAATAATTGCGCAAACTTGTAATCGAGATCCGCATTTTTCAGCGAATCCCCAAGTTTCTCCAGGCTCTGTTTTTCCTCTTCTTCAGGCTGGTTGGTAAGTTTGCTTACAATCCTCTTGAATAAATTCAACTTAATCTATTTTTAGTCAACTTTATACAAAAATAGAAAATAAATTACAATAGATTCCAAAATATCTCCTTAAATATGAAAAAACCTGACAATTTTAAAGTTGTCAGGTTTTATATTTCCTATTTTGTAAGGGTTTTAAAGCTGTGTTGGGCTTTCTGGAGCCTGTATTTCGCTTTCTTCTTCTTTTTCTTTAATCTGAGGGGTATCCAACACATCCGGCTGATCTTTCTCAGGAATGGTATTGGTAACCGGCTTTTCTGTCAACTCAGGATCCCAGGCTCTCTTACCAAAGATTTCCTCAAGGTCTTCACGGAAGATCACTTCTTTTTCTAAAAGCTTATTGGCAAGAGCATCCAGCTTATCTTTATTTTCTGCGAGAATTCTTACCGCTCTTTCGTACTGATTTTCGATGATCGATTTGATCTCTGCATCAATCTTGGTAGCTGTTTCTTCAGAGTAAGGTTTTCCGAATGAATATTCAGACTGGCCTGAACTGTCATAGTAAGAAATGTTACCGATATTCGGGCTTAATCCGTAGATCGTTACCATTGCCTGTGCTCTCTTCGTTACTGTTTCAAGATCGGAAAGTGCACCTGTTGATATATTGTTGAAGATCACCTGCTCAGCAGCTCTCCCTCCTAATGTTGCACACATTTCATCCAACATCTGTTCTGTAGTGGTAAGCTGTCTTTCTTCAGGAAGATACCACGCTGCACCTAATGAACGTCCTCTTGGAACAATAGTTACTTTTAAAAGAGGTGAGGCATGTTCTACCAACCATGAGATAGTTGCGTGCCCAGCTTCGTGGTAAGCCACTCTCTTCTTTTCAGAAGGTTTAATAGCCTTATTTTTCTTCTCAAGACCTCCGATGATTCTGTCTACCGCATCAAGGAAATCCTGTTTTGTTACTGAAGTATGGTTATTTCTTGCTGCAATAAGTGCTGCTTCGTTACAAACATTGGCGATATCCGCACCGCTGAATCCAGGGGTCTGCTTAGCAAGGAATTCTCTGTCTACAGTATCATCAAGCTTGATCTTTTTCAGGTGAACATCAAAGATCTGCCTTCTTTCATGAAGTTCCGGCAGGTCTACGTAAATAGAACGGTCAAAACGTCCTGCTCTCATCAAAGCTTTATCAAGGATATCCGCTCTGTTGGTTGCTGCCATTACAATCACATTCGTATCTGTTCCGAAACCATCCATTTCAGTAAGAAGCTGGTTCAGTGTATTTTCTCTTTCGTCGTTTCCGCCTGAGAAATTATTTTTTCCTCTTGCACGTCCGATAGCATCAATTTCATCGATAAAGATGATTGCCGGAGATTTGGCTTTAGCCTGAGCAAAAAGGTCTCTTACTCTTGAAGCTCCTACTCCAACAAACATTTCCACGAAATCAGATCCTGAAAGGGAGAAGAAAGGAACTTTAGCTTCCCCTGCAACAGCTTTTGCCAATAAGGTTTTACCTGTTCCCGGAGGGCCTACCAATAGTACTCCTTTGGGAATCTTACCTCCTAATTTTGTATATTTTTCAGAGTTTTTCAAGAAGTCTACTACTTCCTGTACTTCTTCTTTAGCTCCTTCTAATCCAGCAACATCTTTGAATGTTACCTGAATTCTTTCTTTTTCGTCGAAAAGCTTCGCTTTAGATTTCCCGATTGAGAAGATCTGTCCCCCAGGGCCTCCGCCACCGCCCATCTTTCTGAAAAGAAGGAAGTAAAATAATCCCAGAATCGCAATCCAGATTAATGCAGATATAAGAATATCCGTAAAAGGACTCTTACCTGTTCCGTAATCTTTAGCTGTTTTAATCGCCGGGTTTGTTGCTTTAATCTGTTCAAATTTCTGAAGGAAAAGCTGAAGGTCACCATATTTCACAGAATAATCTGCTTTTGGCGCCATATCTAAAGCTGAAAAAGGGTTATTTTCCTTTCCTGATTTAACCATTGCTGATTTCGCTTCTTTGGTAAGGAAAACATCAGCTTTCTCTATGTCTTTGTATATAATAATATTCTGGACTTTCCCCGCCTGCATTTCTCTAAAGAAACCATCTTCATCAATAGTTTTTGCTGTATCGCCACCAAGGAAATTGGAACCGAAGAAAAGCAAAAGAGCTATGATTACAATAGGAAAGAACCAGTTGAATCCTTTGTTATTCATTTAGACTTTTTAAAATTTTTATTATTCATTTTCAATTCTGGTAATGACTGCGTCACCCCAAAGTTCTTCAATATCGTAATATTCACGTACATCTTTCTGGAAAATGTGAACCACTACTGAAACGTAATCTACCAATACCCACATTGCATTTTCTGTACCTTCTACATGCCAGGGTCTGTCTTTCAGGTCGTTTCTCACTTTTTTCTCTACACTTCCAGCTAATGCAGCAACCTGTGTATTTGAGTTTCCGCTACATATTACGAACGTCTCCGCTACTGAGTTTTCAATGTTTGAAAGATCGAAGATCATGATATCTTCTCCTTTTACATCCTGAAGTGCTTCAACGATTTTATCTATTAGTGCTTGTTTTTCTGCTGTTTTATTCATTAAAAAAATACTATAATCTGCAAATTTATTGTTTTTTCTTTACTTTAACCTTACTTTTACCTCCATAATGTCTTAAAGTTTTCTTAAATGAGCCAACTCTTCTACCTGAAAGAATGTTCTTCTACTAATGACGAAATATCAAAGTTTTTACTTTACGGAAATTCAGATTTTATAGGATTGCATACTTTTAATCAAACTAAAGGCCGTGGTCAGTATGGAAATGTCTGGACTCCTACCGCCGGAAAAAACCTGGCTTATACGCTGGCAGTGAATACTCAAAACATCCTGTGTTCCGACTTTATATTCAATTATTATACCGCAATTCTTGTCAGGGATTTTCTGGCCAATTTGGCTGATAATGACGTAAAAATCAAATGGCCGAATGATATTATCCTTAAAGGTAAAAAAATCGTCGGAATTTTAATTGAAAAGAAAAAAATTAATCAAAATAATTATTTCATTATCGGAACCGGAATTAACATCCTTCAGGAGAAATTTGATGAAATTTCGAATGCAGGCTCGCTCCTGACGCAAACAGGCAGGGAATTCAAACTTGAAGACCTTAGCTTAAGCTTTCATGAATTTCTTTCGGAAAAACTGAAAAATATTCCTTCTGACCAGGAAATCCTGGACCGTTTTAATACAAATTTATTCCGTAAAGATGAAATCTCAGTCTTTGAAATTGAAAAAGAGAGACAAAATGGCATCATTCGCCATGCAGATGAAAAAGGAGAACTCTGGATTGAACTGGAAAATGACGGCTTGTGTTCTTTCTACCACAAAGAAGTAAAACTCCTTTACTGATTAGCTCTTTTGATGTAAAGATAAAGGGTAAGCGGAAGGAATACCAGATTAGGCAGCCACATTGCTAAAGCCGGAGATAAACTTTTATTCTCTGAAACTACCTTTAAAGCTTCAAATGAAAAGACAAAAAGGAAGGCCAATGAAATCCCAATGGCAAGGTTAATACCCAAACCTCCTCTCTTTTTTTGAGAAGACAGGGAAAGCGCAAGAAAAGTCAGAATAACAATAGAGACAGGCATTGAAGTTCTCTGATGAAGTTCATTAAGATAAGAATTCAGGTTGCTGTTTCCTCTTGCTTTTTCTCTTTCTATAAATTTTAAAAGTTCGGGTGTGGTTTTATTCTGTCCCAAAAGCTCATTCGGGAAGAGTTCTTCAGGAGAATGACTATAATTCTTCCTGAGTTCAATTCCATTATTCAGCTTCTCCGTATTGTCTTTATTAATGGTTTTTTCTAGATAATTATTTAAAACAAACTGCTTTTTATCCTGGTCCCAATATACTTCACTTGCTTTTAATTCGTACACCATCTTTCTGTGGGTATCAAATTTTTGGTACACAAAGCTGGATCCTCTCTTTTCCCTTTTATTCCAAGAGTCTACGAAGATATATTCTGTTTTACTTAACTGTGAAGAAGCTGGAGCAGTTCCCAGGATCTTTTCTTTATTGGCAGCATTATAGGTATAAGCTTCCAACTGGTTTTTCTTGATATTCGCCCAAGGAAGTACCAAATGATACACCACCAAAGCTATTAAGGCAAGAAGGATTGAAGTATACAGATAAGGTTTTGAAAACCTGTGAAAACTTGCACCACTACTGATAATAGCTACAATTTCAGTATTATTGGCCATTCTGGAAGTGAAATAGATTACAGTAATGAATACCAGAATGGAAAGGAATGTTACCACCAGGTTGATGATCCAGAAGGGATAAAAATGAATCAGAAAATACCCAAGATCCAGTTTAGGATCAAGAGCCTTTGCATTTTCTATCCTTGGGATCTTCTGCTGAACATCAATAACAAGTACTACTATAGACAACAGCACCAGCATGAAACTGAAAGTTCCAAGGTATTTTTTAATGATATATCTGTCTACTATCTTAAGCATATGTCTTTTTACAGTCTTTGTCTAAGAACCGGTACTACAGAGTTTTTCCACTCATAGAAATCTCCTGCTATGATGTGCTCCCTTGCCACTTTCACCAGATCCAGATAAAAAGCAAGGTTATGGATGGAAGCAATCTGTTTTGCCAGATATTCTTTGGACACAAACAGGTGACGAAGATACGCTTTTGAATATTCACGGTCTACAAAGCTGGTTCCAAATTCATCCAGAGGCGAGAAATCCCGCTTCCATTTTTCGTTTTTAAGATTCATTACGCCTTGCCAAGTGAAAAGCATTGCATTTCTGGCATTTCTTGTAGGCATAACGCAATCCATCATATCAATTCCCAATCCAATAGATTCAAGGATATTCCAAGGAGTCCCAACTCCCATCAGGTATCTTGGCTTTTCTTTTGGAAGGATATCTGTTACTTCATCTGTAATTCTGTACATTTCTTCTTCCGGTTCTCCTACAGAAAGGCCTCCGATAGCGTTTCCTTCAGCACCTGCTTCAGAAATTACTTCTGCAGATATTTTTCTTAAATCTGAATAGGTAGATCCCTGAACAATCGGGAAGAGTCTTTGCTTATGTCCATATAATTCAGGGTTATTATTGGTCCATTCAATGCATCTTTTCAGCCAACGGTGGGTAAGCTCCATAGATGATTTTGCCTGGTTGTAATCACAAGGATAAGGAGTACATTCGTCAAAAGCCATAAAAATATCGGCCCCGATCTGTCTTTGGATCTCCATAGATCTTTCCGGAGAGAACATATGATAGCTTCCGTCTATATGAGACTTGAACCTTGCTCCTTCTTCCGTCATTTTTCTGTTGCTTGCCAACGAGAACACCTGAAAACCTCCTGAATCGGTAAGAATAGGAAGGTCCCAGTTCATGAATTTATGTAAACCACCGGCATCCTGCATTGTTTCCATTCCTGGACGAAGATAAAGATGGTAAGTATTTCCCAGAATAATCTGGGCTTTAATGTCTTCTTTTAATTCTCTCTGATGAACTGTTTTTACACTTGCAACAGTTCCTACCGGCATAAAAATCGGCGTCTGGATCTTTCCGTGGTCTGTAGTAATCTCCCCTGCCCTGGCTTTTCCTTCAGAGGTTTTTTCGATATTAAAAAATTTCATCTGTACACTTTTTTAGCTCGCTGCGATCAGCGATTATCATTGTCCGGGCAAAACCCGCTTCATCATTATTTATTTTTGAGGCATTCCCAATTCAGCCTGCTTCAGCTTATCTTTTACATATTTTTCCGCTTTAGGATCTTTTTCAAGTAAAATCTGCTGTGCATCATTTGCTATGCCTTCCATTTCTTCTTTAATTACGTAATATTTGAAACTTTCAACAAAGTCATCAGGTTTTATATTATGGGATTTTAAAATAAACCTTGTCCCTGCTTCCATATTCCTGTTCTGATACATAAAGTTAGCCTGATCATTCATCACAAGATCTGCAATAACTTCTGCCATCACATTCTGATCAACCAGATTTTTAGGCTTATCAATATAGTCACTACATGAAAACAGCCCCATAAAAACAAAAAAAAGGATCAGCTTTTTCATCAGCTTATTTTTATATTTTGTATTGGAAGAATTAGTCATGCTTTATTTTATAATCTATTGATAATTGACTTCCATTTTAAGTTTAAAACACCAAAAACAGCTTCATGGATAATTCCGCCGTTCATTTTGCTTTCTCCTAAAATCCTGTTGGTAAATATAATAGGAACTTCCACAATTCTGAAACCTTTTTTAAAAGCTCTGAATTTCATTTCTATCTGGAATCCATATCCTTTCAGCCTTACATTATCTAATCCGATTTCTTCCAATACTTTTCGTGAAAAACAGACAAAACCAGCGGTGGTATCATGGATAGGAAGTCCTAAAATGAATCTAACATATTTAGATGCAAAATAAGACAAGAGAACCCTTCCCATAGGCCAATTGACTACATTCACTCCTTTTGAGTAACGGGAACCGATGGCCATATCTGCATTGAGACAAGCTTCGAAAAGTTTAGGCAGATCATTAGGATTATGCGAAAAATCGGCATCCATTTCAAAAATATAATCGTATTTATTTTCAATGGCCCATTTAAAACCATGAATATAGGCTTTCCCTAAACCATCTTTAATATGTCTTATTGAAAGATGCAGGTAATGGGGATATTTCTTCTGTAATTCTTTTACTACATCCGCTGTTCCGTCTGGAGAAGAATCATCTACTACTAAGATATGAAAGCCGTCCTCCAATGCAAAAACCGCGGAAATAATATTTTCAATATTTTCCTTTTCGTTATACGTTGGGATGATGACGAGTTTTTTCATTTCAGTTTGCAAAGATAGTTTATTTAACCTTTTTATTTTATACAAAATAATCTATAATTTTGCAAAAATAATTTCCAAAGATTCCGGGATCATACAAAAATTGTTTTCAGCAGTTTTGAATACCCAATGTATCAATGGAAAATATGGTGTAAGATAGATTTAACAGATGAAGCAATAAAGAAATTCTATGCCAAGTTGTGTTATTTATAGTTAAATAAAAAAATAAAAAACTTAAAATTTGCCGTCATCACCAAACTACATCAATCATGTAAGAATACCTGAGAATAATGATTGGGTAATTTTTATACTTATAGGCTGTATTTTTTTATATGTTTTTATGATGAACATAATAGAAAGAGACGCAAGTCTTAAAGATTTTCTGCTTCAAAAATATTTTGATGCAAGCAATAACCTTCCAAGCTGGATTATTACGTCCTGCGTGATTGCTCTTACTTTATCGGTACTGATCTCTCAGTATATTCCGGTTGTTCCTAAATTTATTGCAGATCTGCAGGTTTTCGGATACCAACTCAACAAGTTTGGGTATACCTTACTGGCAGTGATGTTTTTTTATCTGATAAAATCAACATTAGGTTTTTTATTTTATCAGAGTATAGGGGATGGTAAAAAATGGACTATTTTTTATTTCACCGCCACCAAATTTTATTTTATCCTGTCTTTTTTACTGATAATTTTGTGTGTTACCCACTATTACTTCCCTATAGACAGAAATAAAATCTTTTTATATTATTTCTCCTTCTTTTCTTTTGTGTTCATTTTCAAGGTATTTTTCTATTTATTTCACAAGAACAAGATTCTTCCGGAGAAATGGTATTATAAATTTTTGTATATTTGCACGCTCCAAATTGCACCATTGTTACTGCTTTGGAAGTTGTTATTTTTTTAATAAAGTCAAAGATGAGAATAAAGTCTATATTGGTTTCTCAACCAGCGCCTAGTGAGTCTTCTCCATATCTGGATATAGCGAAGAAGGAAAAAATAAAGATTGATTTCCGTCCATTTATCCACGTCGAAGGGGTAGACAATAAAGAGCTCAGAACTCAGAAAATAGATCTGACGCAGTACACCGGTATCATTTTTACCAGTAAAAATGCTATTGACCATTACTTCAGACTTGCTGAAGAATTACGTTTTGCTGTTCCAGATACAATGAGATATATCTGCCAGTCGGAAGCAATTGCCAACTATCTTCAGAAGCACATTGTGTACAGAAAAAGAAAGATCAGCTTCGGAGAGAAAAACTTTTCAGACCTTCTTCCCCTGTTCAAGAAGTTTCCTACTGAAAAATATTTGTTGCCATCTTCAGATGTTTTAAGCCCGGATATTGTAAAAACTTTAGATTCTGCCAACATAGAATGGACAAGAGCAATTATGTACCGTACTGTATGCAGTGACCTGACAGATATCAACATCCAAGATTATGATATGCTGATCTTCTTCAGCCCGCAAGGAATTAAGTCTCTGCAACAGAATTTCCCAGACTTCAAGCAGGATGAAACAAAGATCGGAGTTTTTGGAAACACCACTTTGGCTGCAGCAGAAGAGGCGGGATTAAAAGTAGACCTAATGGCTCCTACGAAGGAAACACCTTCCATGACCATGGCCCTTGAAAAATATATTAAAGCACTGCACAAATAGTGTTTGATACAAAAAATACACTCAACCATCTTTTCAGTAAAGGAAAGATGGTTTTTTTTTAACTACATTTGAACAAAAATTAACATTGAATAGTATGTTGTGATAAAGCATATCAGGACGTACAAAAAATAAAATATTCTGATGAAAGCTCCACAGGCAAAAAAAATAGAAAAAATATTAGAAACACACGGTGACAAAAGAATTGATAATTACTTCTGGCTTAATGAAAGGGAAAACCCGGAAGTTATCCAATATCTTGAAGAAGAAAATGCTTACGAAGAGTTTATCATGAAAGATACCGAAGAGCTCCAGGAAGAGCTTTTTGAAGAGATGAAAGCGCGTTATAAAAAGGATGATGAATCACTTCCCTATTTCTTTAATGAATATTGGTACATTGTACGCTATGAAGAAGGAAAGGAATACCCTATCTTCTGCCGGAAATATAAGACGCTGGACAATGAAGAGGAGATTATCCTTGATGTTAATATTCTTGCAGAAGGAGAAGATTTCTTTGAGGTTGGAAGTGTTGCAGTAAGTCCTAATAATGAACTGGCTTCTTTTTCTTCAGACAATGTAGGAAGAAGGATTTACAGCCTTAACTTCAAAAATTTAAAGACCGGAGAAATTCTTTCGGATAAAATTCTGAACACTACAGGAAAGGTGGTTTGGGCTAATGATAATGAGCATATATTTTATATCAGAAAAGATAAAAGCCTTAGAGCATTCCAGGTGTACAGACATAAACTGGGAACCGATCCCTCTGAAGATGTTCTTATCTTCCATGAGAAGGATGACACTTTTGATGTGAATGTCTTTAAAACAAAATCTTTACAGTATATTTTTATCGCAAGCTCAAGTACTATTTCTGATGAACATCATTTTATTCCTGCTGACAATGTTTTTGCAGACTGGAAAGTTATTCAGCCAAGAATAGATGATCTGGAATATTCTGTAGAACATTACGAAGATGAATTCTATATTATCACCAACGCAGATGGTGCCACCAACTTCAAAATTGTAAAAACAAAGATTGATAACTGTGGTATGGAAAACTGGGTAGATGTTATCCCTCACCGTGCCGAAGTATTACTGGAAGGCTTTGAAATTTTCAAAGATTATCTTGTTCTTGAGGAAAGAGAAAAAGGGCTGTTACAAATTAAGATTATTGATGAAAAAACTCAGGAATCTTATTATCTTCCTTTCTCTGATCCTACTTATACAGCTTATATTGGGATCAACCTGGAATTTGACACTGAAGTTCTCCGATATGGTTACACTTCTCTTACCCAACCAGGCTCTACCTACGAATACAACATGAAAGATAAAACCACAAAACTTCTGAAACAGCAGGAAGTTCTAGGTGGAAAGTTCTTCCCGGAAAACTATATTTCTGAAAGAATATGGGCAGATTCCAGAGATGGCAAAACAAAAATCCCTATCTCTCTTGTTTACCATAAGAACACAAAGAAATCTGCAGATACACCTCTTTTACTATATGGATATGGCAGCTATGGACATACCGTGGATGCAAGTTTTTCAAATGTAAGGCTCTCCATTCTTGACCGTGGTTTTATTTACGCCATTGCTCATATCCGCGGCGGAGAATACCTGGGAAGAGAATGGTATGAAGACGGAAAAATGCTCTTCAAGAAAAATACCTTTTTCGATTTTATTGATGCAGGAAAATATCTGATTAAAGAAAACTACACTTCATCCAGACATATGTATGCAATGGGAGGAAGTGCAGGAGGACTTCTTGTAGGTGCTGTTGTTAATTATGAACCTCAATTATTCAACGGTATTGTGGCCCAGGTACCTTTTGTAGATGTTGTCACTACCATGTTAGATGATACCATCCCGCTAACAACGGGAGAATATGATGAATGGGGAAATCCTAATGATGAAGAATATTATCATTACATGAAAGAGTATTCTCCTTATGACAATGTAGAAGCCAAGGATTATCCACACATCCTTATCACCACAGGATTCCATGATTCTCAGGTACAGTATTGGGAACCTGCAAAATGGACAGCTAAACTTAGAGAATTGAAAACTGATAACAATATTCTGATCTTTAAAACAGATATGAGCTCAGGCCATGGAGGTGCCAGCGGAAGATTTGAGTCCCTGAAAGAAGATGCGTTAGAGTATGCGTTTTTATTGAAGATTGATAATAAAAGATAAAAAGAGTTAATCTTACTCCATAGGGTCTGAAGACAGCTTCTCTTTTAAAGGAACCAGAAGAAGAAATTAAACGTTAACAACATCAATTATTAATTATCATTTATCAATTATATGAACGAGTCTGAATATTGGAAAAAAATAGAACAGTTCTTCGAAGATAATTTCCAGACGGAGAAGAACCCTCCTATTGAGACTTTACTGTTTTTAATAGGACTACAGGAACTGGGCAGCGGGCAGCAGAAATACACAAAAGAGGATAAGGTAAATCTCATTCATATTGCAGTATGCAGGCTACTTGAGCCTTTTGGATATTATAAATTCACCCATTACGAAGATGGATGGCCACAGTTTGAAAAATTGGAAGATCTTCCAGAATTAAAGCCTAATGAGCAGACTTTGCTTATGAAAAAGGCGATTATCCAGTATTTCCAGGAAGAAGAGCTGATTTAAGTTCAAAACGCGGTTATTTAGAAATTTGATAATGAAAACACACCATCATTAACAAAAACTGTCTAAAATACCACATACCCTATACACATAGAGACAAGTTTTTAGCTTGTCTCTATTTTTTTTAAACAAAAACAACACTGACATTTAAAAATATTTCATTTTTTTACTTTTAATTAAAATTTTAAACTTTTTCATTCCCAAGCTATTACCCTGCATTTTTATGGAATTCATATTCATATCTTATAAATTCCCTGGATTTGTCAGGTATATTCCATATTAGATTTGTAATTTAGGAACTCCGAGACCACGTTCTTTTGATCTGTTACTACGGTCAATTTCCCTCAGAATATTATGGTCAGTTTCTTCAGAATGACACCCTGCGTGCAGTACTGAAAAAAGACACAGCAAAATGACATCCCGACTCGTTTATGAGCCGGGCAGGATAAAATTTGAAAAAAAATACAAACAAAAACTAAGGACTGAAAAACTATGTATTTCAAAAAAATTCTTCTGAATAACAGATTAAAATTTAAATAGAAATCAAACCATGAAAAAAATTAGCACTTCTTTAATGTTGCTTATTGTCAGCATGGCCTTTTCACAAGTAGGCATTACAAAAAATACTACTTTTGAACTCCACAACAAGGCCATTTTACAGGTAGACGGAAAGTATGAAGGAAAGAATTACGGTATGATGCTTCCTGAAGTATCCGCTCCTGAAAACCTTCCACTGTACAGCTCCGCTACTCCAGACAGTAAAATGACAGGAATGATGATGTTCGAAAAAACACACGCTACATTCTATTCCTATGACGGAGAAAAATGGAATAATGAGCCCACTGCCGCTGATTTTAAACTAAAACAATCCAGATTCCTGTCCACTGCAGATGAGGAAACCAGTGTAGTATGTGTACTTCTTGGATGCGGCCGGCATGTAGGGCTTGGCTTCAGCGCACCTGTTGATGGGAAACAATCCTACAACAGCCTTAATATCACAAGGGAAGCCGCAGTAGTGGCCGGAGGTGGAATTTATGGCGACAGAAGCTTTGATAATGCCAAATTCATTATTAATGAAGCCGGAGTTTATGACATTTACCTGAATGTCCCCTCCAAAACAGGTGGAGCCGTATCCCTAACCAGCGGGCCTCAGTATCAGCTGAGAGCCTATCTTAAACAAAGTAACGGAAGCTATAATGAAGTGAAGCTGACTACATTTTTCCCGGATTATTATGGCATTCTCGGAATTGGCGGAGATACCAATACCGCTGCTTTCACCACCACAAGAATCCGGCTGAATCCTGGAGATTATATTGTTTCGAGAATACATTCTCCATTGGCAACAGTATCTGTAGTGGTTACTCTTACTGCTGCAGCCAACGCCAATATCGCCAAATATTATCCACGAGAAATAATGTTCACCAAAGTAAGTGATTAGAATGACCAGAAAAACAATTACGCTCAAAGTTTTTATTATTGCAGCCATAAGCCCATTGGGATCTGCCCAGGTAAAAATGGGTAACAGACCTGAAACAGTTCACCCAAGAGCAGCATTAGAGGCAGAACACAATTCAAAAGGGATAATGCTTCCTGTTGTTGAGAACCACACTGAATTACCTAATTATAATGCAGCACACCCGGACCTGTATGAAAACAAACCTGAAGATAACGGTTTGGTATTTTATAACAAGGAGATTAAAGATGTAGTAAAATATGATGGTTACAGATGGATCGCTGCTACAGAAAGGAGTATCAAAAATTATAAGAATGTAAGCATCCTGGGATCTAATGCCAGTGATGTGTCTGTTGCCAATGTACTGGGAATTACAGGACGCCCTACCCTCCCCTTCAATATTTTAAATGATTTTGACAGAAATAATATAAATAATTTAGGAGTTACAGTAAACGCTAATGGAGAAATTACGATTCCGGCAGACGGGTTTTACAGAATTAACCCGTCTGTAAAAACAAGCAGTGCGGGAGGACTTTCTGTAGGAAATGCTGCCACCATTATTTCACTACAGGCTCTGTATGTAAATGCAGCCGGAGACGGATGGCAAAAAATTCATGAAAACAGCTTTCTGCTTTACGGACTTTTGGTAACAGCCGGCAGCGCAAATTCCGTAAACAATTTTTCCACTACAAAATACCTGCATGCCGGAGATCAGATCCGCCTGAGGGCAGGTATCCAGGCTGACACCGGATTAAATGTGGGAGCCGGTGTAAATTTTAAAATGAATGATAGAGATACTTTCATCTATATAGAAAAACTTAACTAAAATGAGAAAGAATATATATATCGCAGTCCTTCTAGTGACAGTCCAAATGGCATTTTCTCAGGTTACTATCGGGAGCGCTGCCAGCCCAAGCCCCAATTCGATGTTCAGTGTTGTGAATAAAGAAGACAATGCTGCGCAATCTAAAGGCATGATGATCCCAACAGTAAACAATGAAACTGAATTGCCACTATACAACGCCAGCCAGCCCACTCGCTTTGATAAGGACCCTTCTATGCAGGGAATGATTATGTACAGAAAAGATATTCAGCGTGTTGTAGTGTATGATGGAGAACAATGGAAACCAACATTTTATGAATCCGGCGGAAGAACTACCCGCGCCAGCATGAACCCGGCAACCCCTGAAAGTGATCTCCCATCTGTAGGATGTATTCTTATCGGATGTGGAGAAAAAGATGTTCCTTTTGGATTCTACAACAATATATTGGATGGAGATAAACTGGGGATCATTGATCCTCATGGAACTGTAAATAGTGACTTCAGTAATTTTACATTTAAGGAATCTGGATTTTATAAGATCCTTATCAGTTTAAAGGTAAAAACTTCAGGTCTCCACGTGAGTCCGCCTGTGATCTCTTTCAGAGCCTTAAAAAATGGAGCAATACTTGCACGAAACGATGTTCCTTTGAATGAAGCCATCCTGATAACAGCCGGAGCTAACAGAGTGGGAACAATGGAGTTTCTGGCAATGTTCGACAAAGGAGACAAACTTAAAGTTCAGGTTTCGGGCGGGGTTTCTATCCTGACTGTTGCTGATGTCTACAAAATTGTTCCTACAGACGGAACCTTCATCAGCATAGAAAAGCTATAAGCCTTAAATACAAAGAACATTTTTATTCCATATTTCATTAAATAGGGTACTTCAATTGAGGTACCCTATTTTCATATCATCAATTTAATGATCTTTCATCATTCTTTTATTCTCCTATCATCCGATGATTTCTTTAAGCTGGCTTAGGCCCATTTTAAAACCTTCTTCAAATCCCATATCCAGCATTTTTTTCATTACTTCTTCAGATTGATAATGAATGTTAACCGTTACTTTTGTGCCTTCTTCCACTCCTGTGAAACCAATCAGCCATTTTGATTTGGGAGCATCTTCATTCACTTCTCCTTTTTCATTACAGAAAGCGCTTGTCCAGTCAAAGCTTCTGTGTTCTATAATTTCTCCATACTGAGATTGCGAATATCCTTTTTCACCATTAGGCCCTGCCATAGCATACAGCCAAATGCCTCCTTCTTTAAAATCCTGTTTTACCGTTTCGCATTTCCAGGGTCTTGGGCCCCACCACTGATCCAATAATTCGGACTGGGTAAAATAGTTCCACACTTTTGAAACATCTGCCTTGTAAATATTCATTACATAAACACTCTTCGAGTCAAAATCTTTGTTGAAAATGATATTAGATTCCATACAGTAATAATTTTGATTAAAGGTAGCTCTTTATTTATAGAAAGGACTTTTCCTATGACAAGTAAACAATAATTCATAAATAATTGTTAAAAAAGAGTCTTTTAAGAAAAAAAACATAATTTTTTGGCTCGTTTTTTGTTTACGTAGTCTTAAAACAATTAATTTTAACATTCATTTTTCCAAAACATATATAATTAAATAATGAATAATAAATTCATCCCAATAATTTCGGTGTTTATGACGATCTCACTGATTGTCTTTGTTACGCTCCAATTTTATTGGCTGAAAGGCTATTACGGTGTACTGGAACAGGATTTCTCAAATAAAGTTTACTCCGTTTTGGAAAATACTGCAAAAACAATTGAAGAAATTGAAGCTGACAAATACCTGACTAAAGATAACAGAAGTACCATTCTTGCCAACAGCAAAAATCCATCACTTACTACTATTCAACAGGTAGAAGATTCCGGAACACAGAGACAGATTATCTATTCCAAGAATATTATTTCCAACGCGCAGCTGCCTATTTCCAAACAGGGAGATTCTGTAAAGCTTACTACTTTATATACTGATGAGGCAGCTTACAAAATAAAAAGAGACACTACCAACCGCGAAATTTTAACTTCGGATATTAATCAGGATATTGAAACCGGGGATTATGCCGTAAAAGAATTCGTAAAGGTATATGGCAACAATTTACCCATTGCACAGAGGGTAAACCCTGCAACGCTTGATTCGGTTATCACCAAAGAACTGAAGATCAGAGGAATTACAGCAAAATTCGGATATGGAATTGTGGATAAAGATAATAAGCTAACCAGTATTGCCAATAAAGCTTACAAAGAAAAAAAAGACAGCAATACCTATAGTTATCCTCTTTTCACCGATAAAAAGTATAATACTTTATATAATCTGGCTTTAGTTTTTCCTAAAAAAGAGTATGCTCTGGCAATGAATAACTGGCCGATGCTTCTGGGAACTTTCCTTTCACTGCTTACGATTCTTGGGATCTATATTATTTCCATTAATTATATGATGAGGCAGAAAAAGCTTGCTGAAGTGAAAACGGATTTCATCAACAATATGTCTCACGAATTCAAAACCCCTCTGGCAACTATTTCCGTGGCAACTGACTCATTGGCGAATGATAAAATTGCCACTAATCCGGATAAAGTAAAGTATTATTCAGAATTGATTAAACAGGAAAACCTGAGAATGAAAAAGCAGGTGGAAAATGTTCTGAACATGTCTAAACTTGAAAGAAATGAGGTAGAGCTATTCCTGAAAGAAACCAATGTAAGGGAACTGATTAAAAAAACAACAGAATCCTTCAACCTGATTGTACAGCAAAGAAACGGTACCCTTACCCAACAGTTCAATGCCACTCATTATAATTTTAAAATTGATGAATTCCACATCTCAAATATGCTGGTGAACTTATTGGATAATGCTAATAAATACTCCCCGGAAGCTCCGGAGATTCATGTAGAAACCAGGAATGAAGGGCATTGGTATGTTATCGAGATTTCAGATAAAGGAATGGGAATGGAAACCCAGAATAAAACAAAGATTTTTGAGAAATTCTTTAGAGAAGAAACAGGAAATATTCACAATGTAAAAGGACAGGGATTAGGACTTTCCTATGTAAAAAAAATTGTAGAGCTGCATAAAGGACAGATTATAGTAGATTCCCACAAAGGAAAAGGCAGTACATTTACTATTAAACTGCCAATGGATTAAATGATAATATATTGAAGATTAAAAGACGGATTCATCATTATCAATAATAAAATAGAAACCAAAAAACAAAATATAAGAAGAGAGAGTGAGACAGTTCATTCTTAATTGTTAATTATTAATTAGTAAAAGTTATGAGCAACAGAATATTATTAGTAGAGGACGATCAGAGTTTCGGGGCGGTGCTTAAAGATTATTTAACGATCAATAATTTTGAAGTAACCCTTGCTACTGATGGAGAACAGGGATTGAAAGAATTTACAGAAAATGAATTCGACATCTGTATATTTGATGTAATGATGCCTAAAAAAGATGGGTTTTCATTGGCCGAAGATGTAAAAAAGATTGATAAAAACACACCAATCATATTCCTTACAGCAAGAAATATGAGAGAAGACATCCTTAAAGGGTACCAGCTGGGAGCTGATGACTATATCACAAAACCATTTGATACGGAACTTCTTTTATACAAGATCAAGGCTATTCTTCAAAGAAGTTCTACCCTTGAAAATGAAGAGCAGGAACAGTTCAAGATCAGCAATATTTTCTTCGACTCTATGCTGAGACAGCTGAAGGTAGGGGATAAAGAATACAAACTTTCTCCGAAAGAAAATGAGTTATTGAAGCTTCTTTGCATTCACAGAAACGATTTCATGCCGAGAGACCTTGCGCTGAGAAAGATCTGGAAAAAGGAAAATTACTTTACCGCAAGAAGTATGGACGTGTATATTGCCAAGCTTCGTAAGCTATTGAAGGATGATGAAGGATTGGAGATTATTAACGTTCACGGTGAAGGATTCAGACTTCTTGTAAAAAATTAACTTAAAAATCGTATTATAAATATAAAATTAGCAAAACAATTAAAAATGTTTTGCTAATTTTGTTTCATACCCAATCAAGGATATGAAGAATACGTTTTTAGGTCTGATCTCTGTATCAATATTAGCTGTCTCTTGTAAGAAAGATGAAAAAGCAACTTATTTGAAAGATGAAGCTGGTTCTCAACAGTCTTCTGTAGCCATAAACAATACTCCAAAGGTTTCATTAATGGACCAGGCGGGGATTCAGGCTAACGCAGCTCCCGCTGCAATGGCCACTGCCCCGGGAATGAATCCTGCACATGGACAACCGGGACACCGATGTGATATCCCTGTAGGACAGCCACTGAACAGTCAGCCAGCAACTACTCCTGCTTCCCAGAACATTAGTGTAGGAGCTAACAATACCATCCAGATTGACCCAGGCACGGCAGCTCAGGCAAAAGTAGCGATGAACAACAATGCTCAACCTGTGAAAACGGCTCCGGGAATGAACCCACCACATGGACAGCCGGGACACCGTTGTGATATTCCTGTAGGACAGCCTTTGAGCAGTAAACCAGCTGCTGCTCAGCCTTCCCAAAACAATATACAGGTTACCCCTACTCCAACACCGGCCCAGGCTCAGGCAGCTTCACAAAACCTGGCTATGGGAGAAAAACCTAAACTGAACCCTGCTCATGGAGAGCCTTGGCACAGCTGTTCTCTAAAAGTTGGTGATCCTTTGCCATAAATTTTGTATTTTTGCACCTATGAAGCTATTTCACATACTGGCAATAGTATTTTGTTTGGGAATCTTCCTGATTCCTAAGGATAGCTTTTATGCTCAATCTATGCAGGAAACCTGCTGCAAAGCAGAATCCGGAAAGAAGAGTGACTGCTGTAAAAATCACTCCTCAAAAAAAGACAGCAAAAATGATTCTAAAAAATCATGCAATGATGACTGCTGTTCATCATGTATTGCCTGCTTTACTTTTATTGAGACTCCTTTTTCAAAAAACCTGCGCCTGGAACTTTCTTATTACAAAGCGAATAAGAATCCGCAGTTTCAGTATTCAGATCCTTATCTTTCCGACCGTTTAAAGGAAATCTGGCAACCGCCTAAAATAGGTTAATTAAAACATTATGAGTTCGTTACACAATATATCGAACCGTATTTTATTTAATCTAAACTTTAAACAAATGAAATTATATATTTCCAGGTTCATACTTGGTGCATTATTCTTATTTACACAATTTATATCCGCTCAAAATCTTCAGAAAAACCAGTTCAAAGTAAAAGGGAACTGTGAAATGTGCAAAACACGGATTGAAGGAGCCGCAAAAAAAGCCGGAGCTAAAACTGCCGTTTATTCTATTGACCTCCAGATGCTGACCATAGAAACTGATAAAGTTTCTGAAGACGACATCCTGAAAAAGGTAGCAGAAGCCGGCCATGATAATGAAAAATTCAAAGCTTCAGATGATGTTTATAAAAGCCTTCCGGGATGTTGCTTATATGACAGAGATTTACAGCCTGCACAGGCAGAATCTCATCATGACCATCATGCCAATGCTACAACTCCTGCTAAAAAGGACAACGAGTTTTACGTAAGGGGAAACTGTACCTCATGCAAAGCCAGAATTGAAAAAGCGGCTAAAGATGCAGGCGCAGATTCAGCGGAATGGAATGCAGAAAAGCAAACGGTTGCTTTACATTTTGATGCTTCAAAGACCTCATCGGATAAGATCCTGAAGGCTATTGCTGATGCAGGACATGATAACGAGAAATACAGGGCTTTAGATACTACTTATATCAGTCTTCCGGGATGCTGCCTTTATGACAGAGAATTTACTTTTGGAGAGGCCAACCCAAAGGCTCATTATGAAGAAGAAACGAAACATGGAGACCATGCAGCTCCGGCTGGCAATGATTCTCCCAACCAGCATGAGAAGAGCATTGATGGGGTTGTAGTAACGGGTTCCAAAGCAGCAACCTCTTTAAGTAAAAAGGAAGCCGGGCTGGTTTTTAATATTGATAAAAAGGAACTGTTAAAAGCAGCATGCTGTAATTTATCTGAAAGTTTTGAAACCAATGCCACTGTAGATGTGTCTTTCAGCAATGCTGTTACAGGTACAAAACAGTTGAAAATGTTAGGATTGGATCAAAAATATACAAGTTTAACAAAGGAACAGCTTCCTGAGATCAGGGGATTGGCTTCTGCTTATGGATTGAACTTCATTCCGGGAAGATGGATTGAGAGTATTCAGCTGACGAAAGGCGGCAGTACAGTAACCAACGGTTACGAAAGTATTACAGGGCAAATCAATACTGAACTGTTGAAGAATGCTAAAGAGCCGGAAGCTTCCCTGAACCTTTTTTCTGATTTTAACGGAAGAGCCGAAGCGAATATCACCAGCGTATCTCCTATCAATGATAAATGGTCGCAGACTTTCCTCCTTCACGGAAATGGTACATTTGGGAATACAGATATGAATCATGACGGATTTCTTGACAGACCTAAAGGAACGCAGATCAATGCAGCATATCTCCTGAATTATAATGATCTTGAAAAATCCGGGTTCGGATCTCATTTCGGGATTAATTTTATCCGCGATGAAAGAACTGCTGGACAAACTGCTTTCGATAAGAAGCTGGCTCAGGACAAACAGCCGGCCTATGGTGTTGGAATTGACATTTCAAGATTCCAGGTATGGAATAAAACAGGATATGTTTTTAAAGGAAAACCCTATCAAAGTATCGGCTGGATGAATCAGTATGTATATCACCAGCAGGACAGCTTTTTTGGATTGAGAAATTATTCAGGGCAACAGCATACTTATTATTCCAATTTAATTTTTGAAAGTATTATTGGAAATACCAACCATAAATATAAAGCAGGAGCAAGTTTCTTATACGATGGCTATAATGAAACCTATCTGCTGGATCATTTTAAAAGAAATGAAATTGTTCCGGGAGTTTTTGCTGAATATACTTTAACAGGTTTAAAATATACTTTAGTAGCAGGAACCAGGGTGGATTTCCATAACCTAGCAGGAACTCAGTTTACGCCAAGAGTAAATTTTAAATATGATTTCACACCACAAACTATTTTAAGGCTTTCTGCAGGAAGGGGATTCAGAACTGCCAACGTGTTTGCGGAGAGCCAGCAATATTTTGCTTCCAACAGGGTAATCAATATTTTGCCTAACGGAGGAGATATCTACGGTTTAAAGCCTGAAATTGCATGGAACTATGGAGCTAGTTTGCAACAGGAGTTTAAGCTTTTCGGAAGAAAATCTACCATTATTGCTGATTTTTTCAGAACAGATTTCCAGGATCAGGTATTAGTGGATTTAGACAGATCTCCTCAGCAACTTACATTTTATAACCTTGAAGGTAAATCATTTGCCAACTCTTTCCAGACACAATGGGATTTTACTCCTTTCAAGAACTTTGATGTAAGATTGGCTTATAAGTATTATGATGTACAGGCAGATTATATCGATGGAAGAAGAGAGGTTCCTTTTATGGCTAAACACCGGGGGTTTGTAAATCTTGCCTATTCTACCAATAAGAATGATAAAGGTGGTTTCTGGAGCTTTGATACTACTTTAAACTGGGTAGGAAAACAAAGACTTCCTGATATGTCCGGTAATCCTGCTGAGTTTCAGTTACCAGGATACTCTGATTCTTATGCAGTATTGAATGCTCAGATTTCAAGAAATTTCAACAAAAAGATAAGAGCCTATGTAGGGGGAGAAAACCTTACTTCATATTACCAGAAAAATGCAATTATCGATTTTAGAAATCCTTTTGGAAATTATTTTGATGGCGGAATGGTATATGCTCCCATCATGAAAGCGAATTTCTATGTGGGGCTGGATGTAACATTTTAAAGATAGGGACTGGAAATATCCTTCGCTAAGAGACTTTTTTAGCTATGATAAATTAATATAAACAAAACGTTATAGGTTTCAGAAATCTATAACGTTTATTTTTTTATCTTTTTATTTTCTTTGAAGTATAAATCAACAGTTGAAATAGTGCTTTTGAAAGCTTTCAGCAGCTTCCTTCTTCCTGCATCCAGCTTCCATGCCACAATAAAAAAGCAGCATCAATTCTAATGCTGCTTTTTTATTTATCTTCCGAAATCATCCTGAACTCTTACGATATCATCTTCGTCTGAAGGATTGGAAGCATCGGTATGCTGCCATATTTCAGCTACAATCCCCCAGCCTGACAGCCCTATTAATCTGTGTCTTTCTCCCTGCTGAAGTTTTACCTGATCTTTTGGGTGGTATTCTGCCACTTCTCCTTCTTCATCTGTAGTGCTTCTTTTGATTCCTACCGTTCCTTCCACTACCTGCCAGATCTCTGCTCTTCTGTGGTGATACTGCCAGCTTAGTCTTGCTTCAGGAGCTACAATAAGAATTTTAGGGCTTAGTTTTCCTCCTATTCTAAGGTTTTCCACATCAATCCCGTCAAAGTACTGGTTGGCAAAGTCCTGTGCCTGTGCTTCATCAATCACAAAGAAACCACCCCAAGGTCTGGTTTCATCTTTTGCAGCAATGGTAAATCCCTGGCTTTGTAGTGTCTGTTCTACTCTCTCGAATATTTCTTTTTTTTCCGTGCTCATATATCTTATTTCTCTTAATTACAATTATTTATCTGACTTTTCTTTTGACATTGAATAGGGAAAATCTTTTTCCTGTGATCCTCTGTCTGTATTTGGCTTACTGCCCATTTTAAAATCCAGAACGGCTCCATCCATTAAATTTTTATGGCTCAACCAGTTTTGGGAGTAAGGCTGTCCGTTTACATTCAATGACTGTACATATAAATTTTCAGCACTGTTTTCCGCTGCCTTTACTTCAATTTTCTTGCCGTTTTCCAGGTGAATAGTTGCTTCTTTAAACAATGGTGCTCCCAACACATACTGATCTGTTGCCGGTGTAACCGGATAAAATCCTAATGCTGAAAAAATATACCATGCAGAAGTCTGCCCGTTATCTTCATCTCCGCAATAGCCGTCCGGAGTAGCATGATATAGCTTATTCATCACCTGTCTTGCCCAATATTGGGTTTTATAAGGCGCTCCGGCATAATTGTACAGATAGATCATATGTTGTATAGGCTGGTTCCCGTGAGCATACTGCCCCATATTCATAATCTGCATTTCTCTGATCTCATGGATTACTCCACCGTAATAACTGTCATCAAAAACCGGAGGCAATGAAAACACTTCATCCAGTTTGGCTTCAAATTTATTTTTACCCCCCATCAGTTCAGCTAAACCATCAATATCCTGAAAAACTGACCAGGTGTAATGCCAGCTGTTCCCTTCTGTAAAGGCATCCCCCCATTTGAAAGGATTGAAAGGCTTCTGAAAATTACCGTCTTTATTTTTACCTCGCATTAAGCCTGTTTCCTTATCAAACAGATTTTTGTAATTATACGCTCTTTTTTTGTAAATATCAATTTCTGAAGCAGGTTTTCCTAATGCTTTTCCTAATTGATAGATTGAAAAATCATCATAAGCGTATTCTAAAGTTCTGGCTGCATTTTCATTAATTTTCACATCATAAGGAACATAGCCTAATTCATTATAATATTTTACTCCTGCACGGCCTACAGCTTTCATAGGACCTTCATTATCGGCACCATGTTTTACAGCCTGCCAAAGGGTTTCTACATCATATCCGCGAAGGCCTTTGATATAAGCATCTGCCACTACGGAAGCGGAATTATTCCCGATCATAATATCAGAATATCCAGGACTGCTCCATTCCGGTAAGAATCCGCCTTCTTTGTAAGCATTGGCCAATCCTTCCTGCATTTCCACATTGATACTTGGATATACTAAATTCAGGAAAGGATATAAAGCCCGGAAAGTATCCCAGAAACCTGTTCCGGCAAACATCCTTCCATCTGTGATCTTCCCGTTGTACGGACTCCAGTGTTTTATTTTATTCTGAGCATCAATCTCATATAATTTCTGTGGGAAAAACAAGGTCCTGTACAGTGAGGAATAAAAGGTTCTCATCTGCTGATCTGTTCCGCCTTTTACTTCTATTTTTCCTAAGGTTTTATTCCAGATATTTTTAGCATCGGTTTTTACCTGATCAAAATTTCTGTTCCCGATTTCTCTTTTAAGATTGATCTCAGCCTGCTCAAAACTGATGAATGAAGAGGCTATTTTTGCATAGACCGTTTCTTTATTTTTCAGTTTAAAGCCTACTATGGCGCCTGTATGATCGCTGGTAATTTCCAGCTTATCATTAATCAGTTTATCATCTTTCCAGGTTCTTGTAAGCTCAAAGTCTTTATCAAACTGAACTACAAAATAGTTTTTAAAGTTCTCATATTTCCCGGTAGAATATCTGGTGGTATAACCCAGGATTTTTCTTTCTTTCGGTAAAATTTTGATGTATGATCCTTTATTCAGAGCATCAATTACCACGTAAGCGCTATCTGTTTTCGGAAAATCAAATTTGAAAAAAGAAGCTCTTTCTGTCGGGGTAAATTCTGTGGTTACATTGATATCTGCTAAATAAACGCTGTAGAAATAGGGAGTGGTAACCTCAGCTTTATGGCTGAACCAGCTCGCTCTGTCGTCTTCTTTAAATTTTAACTTCCCTACTCCCGGCATAATGGAAAATGCTCCGTAATCATTCATCCAGGGAGAAGGCTGATGGGTCTGTTTGAATCCTTTTATTTTATCTGCATCGTAAGTATAGGCCCATCCGTCCCCCATTTTTCCGGTTTGTGCCGTCCAGAGATTCATTCCCCATGGAAGCCCTACTGCCGGATAGGTATTTCCGTTGGATAATGAAGGCTTGGATTGGGTTCCCATCAAAGGATTTACATAGTCTACGGGAGATGCATTCTGACCAAAAACCAGGGCTTGTAATAAAAGAAAGCAGGTAGAAAAAATAGACTTCATTGTATTGTTTCGTTTGTTAATTTATAAGCTTTTTTAATGCATAGCTGGCGGCTCCCAAAATGGCAGCATCTTCAAAAATAGCAGAAATTCTGACCTGCAAGTTAATATTATTATCTTTTAGATTCTGCATAAATCTTTGCTCAAAATAAGGATAGGCTTTGGCAATATTCCCTCCTATAACTAAAACTTCCGGTTTATAATGATTTACATATTTCACCACAAACTCTGAGAAAGAATCTGCATATTCATCAAATATCTGTTTCTGTATTTCGACAGGTTTATCCAACAGGTCTTTGGTTCCTGAGATCTGTTCTCCGGTGAGTTCTTCATAGCGTTTAACAAACCATCGTGTAGCCAGATAGTCTTCACAGATGGATTCTTTAAAAGGCGAATCCCACAGGTCTTCATCAGTCGCCAACTCTCCGTTATAAAATGTAGTTCCTAATCCTGTTCCGAGCGTAACGCCAAAAATCTTTTTAAAGCCCTGCGCACACCCACCAAATACTTCTCCTTCCATAAAGGCGGCCGCATCATTAACAAAATGAATCTGGTTTGGAGAAACGGATAGCCTTTTGGCCAGCTCCTCTTTTATGTTGACATGAAGGATATCAATAAACTTCCCCTGCTCCATCAGCGATATTCCGTTTTCATAATCGAAAGGCCCAGGCATGGCAATTCCTATTAAAAGATCTGCTTTCACCAGATTATAAGCTCCTTTTTCAATGGCTGAAGTCCATGCGGAGAAAATTGTTTCTTTGTTGTCAAAGGAATTTACATGTTCTCTTACATATGTTGAAGTAACAATTTCACGTTTTTCCGGATCTACCTGCGCGAGGGTAATATGTGATCCGCCAATATCAATTCCTAATATATTCTGCATCATTTTTTATTTTAAATTCTGTTGGCTGAAAAGGCAGGCCAATAAAACGATACCGTCCGTCTGCCTGCTTTACAGTCTATTATCTTATTTCCAGATAAAACATTCATTCACTGGATGTTATTTCACAACAATTTTACCTGTTGAAATTACTTTATTTTTGAGAATGTGATTTTGTAAATATAAGTCCCAAAGCCCAAACCCTGCGTATTCACTGTATTATTATTTTGATTAATATTTTTGCTTTTCAATAATGTTCCTGAATATTCACTTCTACGTAATCCAATTAAGCAGCTGTGCTTTCATTTGAAGTACTGCCTGAAATATTAGTGTCTATAAAGGGAGTAAGAAAGGCGTTTTTTTTCATTGATACTAATTTTTTGAAATGGGAAAAAAGCCATTGGGCCTAAGCCCAATGGCTGATTTATATTATTTTATCATTAATTTCTCTGTCTGTTTGATACTTCCATTCTGCGATTCAAACTGAAGGATATAATTTCCGGATGAAAGCCCGGATGACTCATACTGGTTATTTCCGGCATTCAATGATTTCGTGCTCATAATTCTTCCATAAAAATCAAAGATGGTCAGTTTTCCTTTGTTGTATTCATCAGGAACTGAAACCGTAAATGATGAAGATTTGCTGATTGGATTCGGATATATTTTGATTAAGCTCTTAGTATTAACTGTGCTTTGGATAGCGGCAGTTTTTGATACCATTGAAGTTCCAGCAGCACATGGCAGATCTGTTCCCCAATTGGAAGCATCCACTCCTGTTAAACTTAGGCTAACCCCATTTCCAGAGCTGTCCTGAACGGTAGCACCGCTTCCTTCATTGAATTTCCAATACGCTGCAAGAGAAGTAGCCGGAACAGATACATTACACATATTCTGACTGATCTCCGTCTGACTTAAGGCACGCTTCCACACTCTGACCTCATCTATCTTACCATTGAAGTTTCTGGAAGTATTGTATAGATATCCTACGTTGAATGCTCCATTAGAAACTACGCTTCCGGTTTGTGCCTTACTTGCATCCAACACTCCATTGATATAAAGTTTCATAGAACTTCCATCATAAGTTGCAGCCACATGATACCAGGTATTGGCATTCAACGCTGTAGTGGAGGCCAGTTTCTGCTGTACATTATTGATGCTTAATACAAACTGAAGCTTATTATTGGCAAGGCTGGCATCACCCAATCTTAATAATGCTGAATTAGCATCACCTGCCTCTGTTCCCATAATAGATGAAATATATGGGGAAGCTGATTTGAAGGAGGAAGGCTTGATCCAGCCTTCGAAAGATAATGCTGAACCACTTAAATTCATATTTCCTGCCGCCCCAGATTCAGTGCTTCCATCCAAGGAAAGGGCATAAGAACCTGTAGGTGTTGTTCCTGATCCGCTGTTGAATCTCGGAGCGAACATATAAGTACTTTTTACACTGCAATTTGTTCTGATTCTCCAGTCGTATTCAGTGTTAGCAGTTAATCCTGAAATGGTTACTGAACTAGCGTTAATGGCTGTAGCAACACTCGTCCATGTTGTGGAAGTGGCTGGTTTATAGTCAATATCGTAGGTATTGGTTCCCACTGTAGTCCAGTTTAATTTTGCACTTGTTCCGGTAAGATTACTGGTATATAATCCGATAGGTGCATCACAGTTGGTTCCTTGCGTCCATGATTGTAAAGTACCGCTTAGAACTGTTGCTTCACCATATAATGTTTGAGTTCCTGCTGAAAGCTGTGAGGCTTGATTGGTTCCTTTAAGATCATACCAAAGATATAATCCGTAGCCTCCGTTTTTGGTTTGCGTTGCAAGGCTTGTTGTTGTAGAATTGGAAGTATTCCCCAGCCAGACTGCTGCCGGGGAGATCTGAGCTTTTGTAAGAGGCGGAACATTAGGGGCAGAGAATGTACCATACATGGCATTCCAGCTATAATTAATATTGTCCCCTACTCTGGCTCCGTTCCAGGAAAGCCTTGAAGCGGCGTCTCCATAATAGTAGAATGAAATAATTTTATCCGGCAGCAATGCTCTTAATTCCTGAACAAGCATGACGAAGGAACTGTCATTAGGCTGTCCTGTTCCGTTATTTCCATAGTCTGAATATTCATCATCAAAATCAATTCCATCTAAACCATAAGTGTTGACTGTATTGGCTAGCTGTAATGCAAAATCTTTAGCCGCCTCACGGGTAGGAAAATTACAGATCCCGGCCCCCTGATGGTTTCCAAGAATGGTTAACACCACTTTCATTCCTTTCTGTTGCAGTGGTTTTATGTAGGTATCTGCATTGGTAAGAACTTTGGTGACATTATTATTAGAATACAGATAGGCTCTTCCACGGCTGGTATCATAATTAATATTAGCCGCAAAGATATTTACCACATTGAACAGATAACTATTCGATGTTTGCAGTTTATACGCTCCTGCATTCAGGATGTTGTTGTTATTCACTTCCACGTAGCATATTCCTTTAGGATTAAGCTGTTGTGCGTTAAGGAAAGCACCGGATTGTAGCGCCATGGCCATCAGTGCAGTAAGGATTGATTTTTTTTTCATTGTATAATTTTTTAAGGTGTTTTGGTGTGTGAATTTGATATAGCACTCCCCTGATCCTTTCTTTTTTGAGGAAAGTATCTTAAGTAAATAAGCCATATAAACTAATGAGCTATGTCAGTAAATCAGGGTTTTCGTTAAAGGTTTTCCAAAGCAATTCTCCAAATAAAGTATTGGCCCATGCGAACCATTCTCTGGTGAATTTTTTGTCGTTGTCTTTATGGAAGGATTCATGCATAAAGCCTGTCCCTCCGTGCGTTTTCTGTAAGGTATCTATACACCATCTGATCTCACTTTTATCTTTTGTAGTGAGCGCTTTCATAATGATACTCATTGGCCAGATCATATCAAGCCCAATATGTGGGCCTCCTATCCCTTCTGCCAGCTTTCCTTTGAAAAAGAATGGGTTATTTTCAGACCAGACGAATTTTCTCGTATTCTGATACACAGGGTCGTCCGCTTTCACCGCATCCAGATAAGGTAATCCCAGCAAACTTGGACAGTTTGCATCATCCATCAGGTTATAACTTCCAAAGCCATTTACTTCAAAAGCGTATATTTTCCCAAATTCAGGGTGATTGTAAATTCCGTATTTTTTGATGGCTGCATCTACCTCATCAGCAAGGCTGTTCAGTTGTTGAGCCAACGTTCTTTCATTTTTAATCTGAGACACCATTTCTGCAGCCTGACGTAAGCTTACTACTGCAAATAGGTTGGAAGGAATCAGAAACCCATAAATCGTAGCATCATCACTTGGACGGAACATAGAGCTGATAAGACCTACAGGTTTTGTTGGGTAGCCGTATCCGCCCATAGGAACTCCATCTGTCGCCCATGATGTTGTACGTTCAAATTTGTAAGGTCCTAAGTCTTTTTTCCTTTGCTGCTCGATGAAAGTCTGCAAAGTAAGTTTAATTCCCTGTAACCAGTCCGCATCAAAAGGTTTGGTATCTCCTGTTGTTTTCCAGAAGTGATATGCCAAACGGATAGGGTAGCAAAGCGAGTCTATTTCCCATTTTCTTTCATGGGTTCCCGGCTTCATATTGGTATGGTCATACTCTTTCCACTTACTGATCTTTTTATCATCGTTATAAAACGCATTGGCATAAGGATCTTTAAGGATGAATGTTGTCTGTTTATGGATAACTCCGGAAATCAATTTATGAAGTTTTTCATCTTTTTTAGAGAACTGCAGATAAGGAAAAACCTGTGCAGAACTGTCTCGAAGCCACATGGCATCAATGTCTCCGGTAATTACATACGTATCCGGTGTACCGTTGGTTTCACTGTAAAAAACAGTAGTATCTAATGTATTCGGAAAGCAGTTTTCAAAAAGCCAGCTCAGCTCTTTGTTTTTTACTTTCTTTTTAAACGCTGCAATAGCACTTTCTACGGATTCGCTGGTAAAATGTCTTTTGTCTTTAGGAACACGGACAACAGGAAAATCGTCCAGCACTAAATTTTTAGCAAAAACATTTTGAGTAAACAGCAATCCGGCTCCTGCCAGCGCACTTGTCTTAATAAAATCTCTCCTTTCCATTGATACTTTTATTTCGTTTAATTTTTATTAGTCTTTATTTTACAGGCTTACTTCCCATTACAAATCTCAGTTCGCCACCGTTCATAATGTCAGAGTGATTCAGTTCCCAGCTTTTGTATTCTTTTCCGTTCAGGAACATTTTCTGTACATAGATATTTTTATCGGATATTTTGTCTGCAATTACCGTAAATGTTTTACCGTTTTCCAATTGTAATGAAGCTTTCGGAAACTGTGGTGCTCCAATGGCATATACTGGTTTCCCTGGTGTCACAGGATAGAATCCTAATGATGAGAAGATATACCATGCTGACATTTGTCCGCAGTCTTCGTTATTGACAATTCCGTCCGGTTTCGCCGCATACATGTTGTCACGGATAAATTTCACCATTTTCTGCGTCTTGTAAGGGCTTCCCGCGTAGTTGTACAAATAAGGAACATGATGGCCGGGCTCATCTCCGAATCCTAAAGACCCAATGAATCCTGAAATATCAACGTGCTGTTCTCCTTCCATATGAAGCGCTTCTGTAAAGGTTTTATCCAGTTTTTCTTCAAATCCTTTTTTTCCTCCATACAGATTCATCATTTCATCGATCTGATGCGGAACAAAGAAGTCATAGGCCCAGATATTTCCGGAAACCCAGTGTGGCTGAAGTTTCTTCCAGTCATTAAGGGCAAAGTCTGCTAAGAACTTACCGTCTTTCTGTCTTGGCCAGAAGTGATTATTTTCTTTATTAAAGGTATTCAGGAAGTTCATTGAACGTTTTCTGTACACTTCTGCTTCGTCTTTCTTCCCCAGTTTCTCTGCTAACTGCTGGATACACCAATCGTCATAAGAATATTCTAATGTTGCAGAAACAGAAGCTCCGTTCTCTGAAGGGGTATAACCTAATTTAATATAATCGTTAAGACCTCCGCCTCCATCGCTGCTGCTCATTTTATCCGTAAGAGAGGCATCTTTCATCGCAGCAAATGCTTTTTCAGCATCAATCCCCGGAACACCCTTTGAAATGGCATCCCAGATTACAGAAGCACTGTGATAACCTAACATACAGAAGTTATCATACCCACACAGTTCCCAGATCGGCATATGATCTTTACGGTCTGTGTATCTGCTGATCAGAGAATTGGCAAATTCTTTTGTATGCTTTTGATCCATAATGGTCAACAGCGGGTGGGTTGCCCTGAATCCGTCCCAGTAAGAATAGGTACTGTAGTTGGTAAACCATTTCGTATTCATATTTTCCTGAGCGGCTACATAATCTCCGTTCACATCCATATAAAGATTCGGAGCGATAAATGTGTGGTAAACACCTGTATAGAAAATTTTTCTCTGACTGTCTGTTCCTCCGGTTACCTGGAATCTTCCGATAAGATCTCTCCAGGTCTTTTGTGCGGTTTCTTTTGCTTTTGCAAAGTCTACATTTTTAGCTTCCGTATCAAAATTTTCCTGAGCATTTTCTGTGCTTACCGGAGATAGGGAAACTCTTACTTCGATACTTTCATTGGCTTCTGTAGCAAATCTTACAAAGGCTTTCGCGTCTTTTGCCAATGCAATTTTTTCGTTGTCTTTTATTTTCCCTTCAGCATACACTCCATAAGATTTAAACGGCTTGGAAAATTCCATCACGAAGTACGCAAATCTTTTTCCGCCCCAGCCGTTGCTGTAGCAATATCCTTTAATTTTGTTATTGCCTTCCACACTTACCAGTGTGTGATAAATATTTCCGAAGATTTTATTGGTAGGATCAACAATAATATTGGCCTCATCAGTCTTCGGGAAAGTATATTTATGGAATCCTACTCTCGGAGAAGCGGTAAGTTCTGCTTTAATTCCATAGCTGTCCAGCATTACGGAATAATATCCCGGTGCTGCAGTTTCTTTATCATGAGTGAATGTTGAACGGTATCCTGTTTCAGGCTTATCTTCTGATCCCGGAACCATTTTTACCTGCCCTACTGTTGGCATCACCAGAATATCTCCAAGGTCGGCCCAGCCTGTTCCGCTTAAGTGATTATGACTGAATCCCATGATCGTCTTACTGCTGTAATGGTATCCGGAACACCAGTCCCAGTCTCCGCTTTTGGTATTCTGATCCGGACTCAGCTGAATCATTCCGAATGGTGTAGTAGCTCCCGGAAACGTATGTCCATGTCCTCCTGTTCCAATGAACGGATCTACCCAGGATAAAACATCATTTTTATTTTGCTGGGCATTGGCAACAGAAATCAGGGTTGTAAAAAAGCAGATAAGCAGTTCTTTTTTCATGATAAGAGGGGTATCGGAATTTTTTATTATTAAGTTGGTTTAAAAATAGGAAAACCATTTATAAAATTCCCAGAAAATACGGGAGAAATTAAAATGATTAGCCTATTTTCCTAAACTTTATATTACTGTATTAAATTGAATTCTTTTTCATAAAATCAATAATTTCTGAGATATACCCAAAGGCAATAGCAACTACGGTATCAGCAGCACCGTAATATACTGTTACTTGATCTCCTTCCGTGAGTGCTGCGCAAGGGAAAACCACATTAGGCACGTCTCCTGTAAGTTCATACAATTCGGCCGGCGCCAATAGATAAGGCTTCGTTCTGTATAATACTTTTGTAGGATCTTCAAGATCCAGCAAGGCAGCCCCCATTGAGTATCTGAATCCTCTGCAGGTATTGATGACACCATGATAGAAAAGCAGCCATCCTTCTTCTGTTTTGATAGGAACGGGCCCACCGCCAATCTTCGTACACTGCCATGCACTGTCTTCGAAAGGGGTTACTTTCATCACGCATCGGTGTTCTCCCCAGTATTTCATATCAGGGCTGTAGCTTATATAAATATCTCCGAAAGGTGTATGCCCGTTATCACTCGGACGGCTCAGCATGGCATATTTTCCATTGATTTTTTCAGGGAACAAAACCCCGTTTCTGTTGAATGGAAGAAAGGCATTTTCACACTGAAAAAATTCTTTAAAATCAAAAGTATATCCAATTCCTATGGTTGGTCCGTTATATCCGTTGCACCATGTGATCCAGTAACGGTCTTCAATGAAAGTTACGCGGGGATCATATTTGTAATCGGATTCAATCATATTGGTATTTCCGGCCTGCATTTCAATAGGATCATGGTTGATATCCCAATTGATTCCATCTTTACTGAACCCTGCAAAAATGTTCATCTGTACGGCTTTATTGTCGCAACGGAACACTCCGGCAAACCCATCTTCAAACGGGATTACCGCACTGTTGAACACACTGTTTGAAGTAGGTATCGCATATCTGTTAATGATCGGGTTTTCGGAAAACCTCCACATGATATCATTACAATTTTCCGGGCGATCCTGCCAAGGGATCATTACTGATTGAGCTGTCATAAAGTATTTTTACTTTTTTATTTAAATTTGTTTATTAATTGATGGATTCTTCTTTCTGGTTTTCTGAATAAGGGAAGGGAACGAACAGGGTTACAAGGAATGCCGGGATTGTAGCAATCAGTACCCAGATAAAGAACATCTTATACCCGATCCAGTCGCTGATCATCCCACTGAACATGCCCGGAATCATAACTCCGAGATTCATAATTCCTGTGGCAAAAGCATAGTGGGCTGTTTTATGTTTTCCAGGAGCAATTTGCTGCATCATATAAAGCATTAATCCTACAAACCCAAATCCATAACCGAAATATTCCACTACTACCGCAACTCCTACAGGTAAAAGGTCTACAGGCTGATAATAAGCCAGTAATGCATAGACTACGAATGGAATATTGAATGCACAGCACAGCCATATCAAAGACTTCTTTAATCCTCTGGCCGAAATAAAATATCCCGCGAGAACAGACCCCAGGATGAATGCTGCAGAACCATATGTTCCATAGATAAGTCCGATATCTGATGTTGATAGCCCTAATCCGCCTGAAGTTCTTGGTGCTTTAAAAAATAAAGGCGCAATTTTGATGGCAAAACCTTCTGCGAAGCGATACAGGATAATGAACAGTATTGACCACAGAATGTTTTTTTTAGTAAAGAATGAGGTAATGACCTCCAATAATTCTTTACGTACATTTCCTGCTGTTTTCTCACCTTTCTGTTCTTCGTTATTTTCTTTAGGCAGGATCAGATAATGATAGATGGCTAATGCAAAAAACAATATTGCATAAATAGTCATAATCATCATCCAGGCATTGGTAACTCCTTTTGTTTTTTCTAAAACACCGGCCACATAAACCAAAGCTCCACTACTGATAATCTTGGCAAGGTTGTAAAATGCTCCCTGCCAGCCAATATACCTGGCTTGTTCTTTATTGGTAAGAAAACCAATATAAGTTCCGTCTGCCACCACATCATGGGTGGCTCCACAAAATGCCACTACTGCAAAAAGAGCAATGCTGTATTTGAAAAAATTATGCAGAGGAAGGCTTAATGCAATCAGGGCAAACAGAATTCCTATAGCAAACTGGGTAGTAACAACAAAGAATTTTTTGTTTTTATAGATTTCCAGAAAAGGGCTCCAGAGTGGCTTCAATGTCCATGAAAACATAATTAAAGCGGTCCAGAAGGTAATCTGTGAATCCGAAACTCCCATATCTTTATACATAATTCCTGATACCGCATTAATGGTTACAAAGGGTACACCCATTGCAAAATATAATGTGGATATCCAAAGAATTGGCTGAATCCGACGGGTTCCGGAGTTGTTTTTTCCCATATTTAAAAATAAAATTCAAAAAGAAAAGAGAGCATCTCAAGGTTCATTCCGGCTAAAAAACGAAACTATAATTTTTTTGGAGATCCTACGCCAATCTCCTGCCTGAATGATTATCCTTTATGAGATGTCTCTGTATTATTAAAGTAATTTGATTATTTTTTATCCCACCAAAGCTTTGTTGCTCCGTTATCAGGACCTCCTAATTGCTGAACTGCCTGTGCATAATTAAAAGTAGAATTCTTGGTATCATTTGTAAATGGAATTCTTCTGATCATCTGATCTGTACCAATTAATCCGCCGCTATCATTTTTTCTCACTTTGAATAAAACCGGATATCCTGTTCTTCTTTGTTCAGCCCATGCTTCAGGACCATCCGGGTAAAGAGCCAGCCATTTTTGAGTGATGATTCTTTCAAGTTTCTTTTCGTTAGAATCGCTGTTGTTCCAAGCGATTGTAATGGTACTTAATTGAGAATCTCCGGCAAGGATATTATTGGCTGCATTTTTAGGATCGATATAAGGAGCTTCTGTTGAAACGTTATCAGCAAGATAATTAGCTACATCTGGACTTTTCCCCCATTCTCCAAAAGATTGAGTAATACCTGCCTGGTAATTAGCTTGTGCATCCCCTGCACCTGAATAGCCTCTCAAAGCTGCTTCAGCTTTTAAAAACCAAGTTTCGGCAGCAGTAAATAATTTGAATTTCCCATTACTACTTGAGAAATAATCTCCACTTGCAGATCTTGCAGCAGGTTGGGAATAACCACCATAGGTTGGTTTCCCATTAATTAAATCAATTCCTTGGCGTATTCCTAGATATTGTGGTTTACCATCTATAAAAGTTGCCGGATCTGTTGTTGGATTAGCATATGAAGGAAGCCTGGGATCTTTGAAACCATTCATATAAGCTATTATTGGAGCTCCTATATAACAGTCACCCCACGAATAGATAATAAAACTTAATTCGTGCTGTCCAACACTTATCAATGCATTATCTGTATTATCAGATATTAACCCTGCGGAAGAAGCAAAGACTTCCTCTGCATATTTTTTTGATTTTACAGGATCAGCATAACTCATACGCAAAGCAAACCTTAGCTTAAGAGAGTTGGCTAATTTTGCCCATTTGGCGATGTCTCCACCATAAATCAAATCTGATTTTTTCACCACAGATTTATCTTCTACATTCTGAGTTGCGGGAGTATTTTGTACTTTTTGCAAATCAGAAATAGCAATGGTAAGGTCATTAATAAAATTGTTGTAAGCGTCTTGCTGAGAATCAAAATCTGTAATACCGTTTGCATTTGGGGTGTCATATTTACTATACACTACAGGCCCATGACGGTCTGAAACTCTTGCCGCCATAATAATTTTCAATATTTTTTTAACGGCAAAAGTGGCTGTGAAATCTATCCCGGGATAGTTGTTTTTTGCAGCGTTATCAATGATAATAGAATTATTAAAAGTATCCTGCTGTTTCGAAATGATCCTATTGTTCCAGTTATCCATCATTAGATAAGTAAGATTATTTGTACCTCCATTAAATTGTGATGCTGTACTAAACATTCCACTAAACATATCTGCATTGAGATTGGTCGCTAACTGATAATCTGCTTGAAAACCTCTTTGCATGGCTTTCATAGGATCTACAATTGCCTTAAAGTCTGCATAAAAATTTTCCGGACCACCAACTTTCTCTTGATTAAACTGCTCAAAATCTCCGGTACAACTGGAGGCAGAAAGAAGCACTGCCATTCCAAGCATATAGGTTTTTATATTAATTATTTTCATTGTAGTATTATAATTTAGAAGTTAGCTTTTAGTGATAATCCGATAGATCTGGTAATAGGTATACCAAAAGAATCCACTCCTACACCACCAGGGGTGTTTCCTGAAACCTGCTCAGGATCAAACGGCGCTTTTTTATAAAAGAAAAACAGATTTGTTCCCACGATACTTACCGTTGCATTCTTCAGGTAGCTAGAATTGATATCAAAAGTATACCCTATGGATGCCTGGCGCAGCCTTACTGTGGTTGCGCTGTAGATATAGGCTTCATCAATTCCTGCACCTTCCTGATTTGCTCCTACGGCTTTATAATAAGCTTGTGCATCAGTTAATCCAGTATAGGCTGCTCCTGCATTTGGTGTTCCTGGTGCATATATAGCATTAGGGATAGACACTCCGCCTGCATCTCTGGCAGAAGCACTGTTCTGGCTTACCCCAAGCAAATCATTTGCTTTTTCTGTAAGAGACAGAACCTGACCTCCGAATTTCCCATCAATAAGAAAAGATATTCCCAATTTTCCAATATTAAAGGAGTTATTAAACCCTAACATAAATTTAGGATTCGGATTACCCAAATAACCAATTTGTTGTTTATCTGCTATAGGCTTTCCCTGGGCATCTACTAAAATTCTTCCCTGATCATCCCTCAGGAACTTAATACCATAGATATCTCCGAAAGATCCACCCACTCTAAGTTTTGTATAAGCTCCACCACCAGTAAGCGCAAGGAGCAAATCGTCCTTAACATTTAATCGATCAGGAAATAATTCTACAATTTTGTTTTTGTTTGCAGAACCATTTAAACTAGCTGTCCAACCCAATTTTTCTGAATCTAATATTTTATAGGATAGAGAAGCTTCAAAACCTGTATTTTGTATCTTTCCAGCATTTACATAATATGAACCAGACGGCAAACCTCCTAAGTTAGAAGAAATGGTAATAGGTAAAAGCTGGTTGGTCGCATTTGAATTGTAATAGGTGATATCAAAACTTAAACGGTTTTTTAACAATCTTAATTCAGTACCCACTTCAAAAGTTTTATTGAGCTCCGGCTTTACAAATAATTCTTTGAAAGCAGGATCTGTAACAAGTGAATATTTAGGATATATAATCTGACCGGCATCAACAATATATCCGTAAGCAGTATTATATGGATCGGTTGCGGTTGTCAAATTGGGAGGCAGTCCTAATCCTACAGTAGCATAAGATCCTCTTATTTTCCAAAAGTTAATAGCTTCAGGAAGTTTAAAAATTGAAGATAATACAGCATTAGCCCCCACAGATTCATAATCATATCCATTAGTTCCTGTATAAGCCAAACTGGAATCCCAGTCATTTCTAAAAGTCATATCTACAAAGAACATATTCTTATATCCCAAAGATGCACTTGCAAAAACCGACTGGATCTGTTTTTTAGTACTATAAATTATATTATGAAAGCCATCTCCTACACCCCTGTTTACATTCCATTGCAGGTTACTTACAGTAAACAAATTTGGAGCTGCTAAATAAGCATTATCAATTTCTGTAACTGTATTTCTTGAAGTATTGATACTTCCTCCCACTGTAAAATCTAATGAAATGTCTTCACTTAATTTTGGACTCCCTACTAATAAAACGTCTCCGTAAGTAGATGTGTTTTCGTATTTGTTTTGAAGGAATCTTCCATTTTCTCCATTGCTCGTTATAAGATTTGGATCAGAATATGCCGAAACACCTCTTTGGCTATCCGTAATATTCCAGCTATAGTTACCTCTTACTCTTGCTGACAACCATGGATTGATTTGATATGCCAATGATAAGGCACTATAAGTATTTTTATTGTTAACAGTAACTTTATTTCTGTTTAATATCCAGTAAGGGTTTTGTGTTGCAGGATTTCCGTTGAATTTTCCATCTGCTCCTATAGCCCACCAATTCTGAGCAGGTAATAATCTTGTTTTATCTATAAAAGAATAGTTACTATTATTATATTGATCAAAGTCTACTCCTCTTGGCAGCCAGTATAAACTCACCAATGGTGAAAAAGAAACACCGGGAGTCTGTCTATTGATACTGTTTTGTAAAGAGCCAATAAAATTAGCATCCAAGGTTAATTTATCATTCAGATATTTACTTGAGTTTCTAAAAGAGACATTGTACTGATCGAAATAAGAAGAAGGAATAATCCCTTTATTCGTAGTATTTCCTATTGAGAAATAATTTGTTGATTTTTCGGTTCCTGACTGGAAAGAAAGGCTATTAACCCATGTTGTACCAGTTTGTAGAAAATCTTTGAGATGATCCTTAGAAGCTCCTTTCGCCCCCCAGCTTTCATTGGAAATGCCAGGAGTTTGTCCAGAGACTGCCGGATCATAAGACAGATAACTATGCTGTAATTTAGGAAGGCTATATGCCTGATCTACTGTAAAGCTAGTATTGTAACTTATAGAGCTTTTACCTACTTTTCCTTTTTTTGTAGTAATCAGAATTACACCATTCCCTCCAATAGATCCATAAAGAGCAGAAGCGGAAGCTCCTTTTAAGAAGTTGATACTTTCAATATCATCTGGATTGATGGAACTTAAAACATCTCCTGCATCTGGCATTGTAGAGTATTGGCTGGCCTCTGGAGCCTTACCAACACTATTAATAATGGGAATACCATCTATTACGTATAAAGGCTGACTACTACTGGCTGATTTATTTCCTCTCATTAAAACCCTAACCGAACTTCCTACACCGTTAGTTCTATTGATCTGTACATTGGAAACTTTTCCACTGATAGAGTTTAAAAAATTGGGCGTTTTCACTTCTGTAAGCTCATCTCCTCCAATCTGCTGACTGGAATAAGTAAGTGCGCGAGCCTGTCTTTTAATCCCCAAAGAGGTGACTACGACCTCCTCAATACTGGTTGTCTTCGTAGTGTCGGCTGATTTTTTCTCCTGTGCATTTGCAGTAAGTGAAAAAACTAACAGAACGGGTATAACTGCTTTTCTCATAAGGTATAGATTCGTTAGATTTAATTGAGAATCAATGACATCACTTTATTTTCAATACAAATTAAATTATTGTTTTTTTCAGCAAAATTTTGCTGTTTATGTATTAAATTATTTAAAGTTTTGTTAAGATTTAATTCACATTAACAAATCTAAATTTTGTAAACAGTCCGATATAATACTATTTTATCATAAAACGATATTATTTTTTCATATAATTAACAGAAACACCAATAACAAACTAAATATCAATGTATTAAATCAAAAGACAACAACCCAAAAAAGAGGAATTATTTGTAATTTTTCAAGCTTGGATAGGAAAAATATAATTGTTTTTAAAGGATTATGATTGATAAGTTTGTAAATAACTGGAAGATATTATTCTATTTTCTTCACTCCCTTAAATTGTTCTCTAAACTCGGTTGGAGTGGTCTTTTTAATAGATTTAAAAACTTTATTGAAGTTTGCAATATTATTAAATCCGGCCTCAAAAGCAATTTCAAAAACAGTAAGATTCTTTTCCATCAGCCACCGGGCAGCATAGCTTATACGGATTTCATTAAGGTAATTGATAAATGTTTTTCCTGTTCTTTTTTTAATGAATCTATTGAAGGTTACATTACTCATATTGACCAGTGAAGCTACGTTGTCCAGGGTGATTTTATTTTCAAAATGCTTATGGACAAAGTCATGGATTACCTTCATTTTATCATTATCATCAAAAGTTTCGGAATCAATACTGTAGGAAGATAAAAGTACTTTATCTTCTGCAACAGCCAGTTCATTAAGAATCTTCATAATTTCTATAAAGGATTCAAAACTGTTCATTTTTGACAGATTGAGAAACGAATCTTTTAGTTTTTCAGCGGTTTCCCTAGAAAATAAGATCCCCCTGATTGAGTCTTTAATAAGATTATTGATAGGTTTCAGGATATTTTTCTGCATCAGCGTCTGATTAAAAAAGTCCTGATTAAACTGTATGGTAATTTCGTGGGTCTTTTTATATTTACATCTATAATTTGCCCAGCAATGAGGTAAATTGGGGCCAACTAACACTAATTCTATATCTCCAATTTCACCTGTATGATCTCCGATCATTCTGCGATACCCTTTACCTTTGTACACGAAGTTAATTTCTATTTCCGGATGATAATGATAGGGAAAATCAAAAGACTCTTTAATCCTGTCAAATACCAGAAAACTATCCTCAGGAGATAGTGGAGTTATTTCTCTAAGAATATTTTCCAGGCAGTTCATACAGGCTGTTTAAAAAGTTATAATACCGGTCGCAGTACAAATATTTGTAAATTTGATAAAATAATATCAATGTAAAAACATATTTGATGTTTTTTTTACCCAGCTTTGATATGCATCTCAGAATAAAATCCGGTTTATACAATTTAATCTGCCTCAAATAAAGCTTTTTTGTATCTTTATACAGGATAATTTTCATCATGGAATTATTTTTACATCAATATCAATTAATATTAATCAAAATCCAACAGTATGAGACGTAACGCAACAGCCGTTTGGAACGGTACAATTAAAGAAGGAAAAGGACATATCACTACGCAAAGCACTACTTTAAACCAGACTCAGTATTCTTTTAACAGCCGTTTTGCAGATGGTGTGGGTACCAATCCTGAAGAATTACTGGCCGCTGCCCATGCCGGATGCTTTACCATGAAATTAAGTGCTGAACTTTCCCAGGCAGGTTACGCTCCTGAAGAATTAACCACCACTTCGGTAATTACCCTTGACCCGAGCATTGGAAAAATTACAAAGTCTGAATTAACCCTTACGGCAAAAATTCCTGGAATTTCTGAAGAAGATTTTCAGAAATATGCCAAGATCGCAGAGGAAGGATGTCCTGTAAGCGCAGCATTCAATTTTGAAATCACTTTGAATGCCACTTTAGCTTAAGGAGATATTTTATACAATAAGTCTGGGATCCTTTAAGTTCTCAGACTTAATTTTAAAATAAAATATACCGTTTGGTATATTTTTGTATATTTGCATCGTACTTAAGTATTTAAAATGTCAAAGGCAGAAAAGACAAAACAATTTATCATTGAGAAAACAGCAGCTTTGTTCAATACCAAAGGCTATAATGCTACATCCCTTTCAGATATAACTCAAGCTACCGGGCTCACCAAAGGAAGTATTTATGGAAACTTTGAGAATAAAGATGAGGTAGCCGTTGAAGTATATAAATACAATGCAGGCCTGCTGAGTAAGGTAATGAGCCATTCACTTGGTGATCAGTATCCAACCTCAACGGAAAAACTCCATGCTTTTGTAGCATTCTACAGGAAAAACTGGCGCTCAGTCTTTTCAAATGGAGGGTGCCCACTGATGAATGCTGCCACAGAAGCTGATGATTCTTTTCCTGTGCTTAAAAAGTATGTTCAGAAATCATTTACAGTATGGACGGAAAAGATAACAGCAGTCATTATTCAGGGACAGAAAAACGGTGAACTGAAATCTTCGGCGAAAGCTGATGAGTATGCTTCACTTTTTATCATGCTCATAGAAGGCGGAATTTTGCTTTCAAAAACTATGGATGATGAAAAATTTCTGAATCAGGCTTTGGATAAGGTCAAAGATATGATCGATCAGGAACTCACAATTCTTCCATCATAAATTAAATAATATGGAAACAAAAAAAGTGGCTATTGTAGGATACAACAGAATCCCGTTTGCCAGAATGAATACCGCCTATTCCGAAAAAGGGAACCAGGATCTTTTACTGGCTGCCCTGAACGGGCTAATAGACCGCTATCAATTAAAAGGTAAATTACTTGGAGAAGTTGCCGGCGGTGCGGTTATCAAACATATCTCTGAGAGTAACCTCATCAGGGAAACCGTAATGAATACCTCTCTGAACCCTGCTACTCCCGCATGCGATCTTCAGCAGGCATGTGATACAGGAATTGAAGCGGCTATCTATATCGGGAATAAAATTGCCCTTGGACAAATAGAAAGTGGTATTGCCTGTGGTGTAGAAGCAATGAGCAATATTCCTTTCGAATCTTCTCCCCGATTGAGAAGGGCGCTTCTAAAAGCCAATAAAGAGAAATCTGCATTTGGAAAACTCAAACAGCTATTAGATCCAAAACTCAAAGACTGGATGCCTGTTCCTTATAAAGGCCAGGAACCTAAAACAGGTCTTGTGATGGGAGAACATACAGAAATAACGGCCAAATTCTACAACATTTCAAGAGAAGATCAGGACCAGCTTTCTTTTAGAAGTCATCAGAATATGGCGAAAGCTTATGATGAGGGATTTTTTGAGGATATGATAACGCCTGCTTTCGGCCTTGATAATGACAATAATCTGCGTCGCGATACCAGCCTTGAAAAATTATCTCAGTTAAAACCGGCTTTTGATAAACAAAATGGAACGCTCACAGCAGGGAATTCTACACCTTTTACAGATGGTGCTTCCGCTGTTTTATTAGCCAGTGAAGAATGGGCAAAAGATAATGGTCTTCCTATCCTGGCTTATATCACATTCTCTGAACTTGCAGGAATAGAATACGTAGAAAACAAACAGAATCTACTATTGGCTCCTGTTTTTGCGGCAGAAAGAATGTTAGAAAAAGCGGGAATGAATCTTGAGGATTTTGATTATTATGAAATACATGAAGCCTTTGCCGCTCAGGTTCTGGCTACTATCAAAATCTGGGAAAATGATGATCTGGCCAAACAGTTCGGATTACAAAAGGCCCTTGGAAAGATCAACAGAGACAAATTGAACGTAAAAGGCGGAAGCCTGGCAGCTGCCCATCCTTTTGCAGCAACAGGTGGAAGGATAATAGCCACATTAGCCAAACTTCTGAACCAAAAAGGAAGCGGAAAAGGCTTTATTTCGATCTGTGCAGCTCGTGGACAAGGTATAACAATGATCTTGGAAAAGTAGTAATCAACTATTTTTACATAGAAATATTCATTATGCTATAAATAATATACCTGTTTATTCGTCTGCAGCGAAAGAAAAATGATAATATTGCAAACGGAAAACAGAATGATAAAAAAAGTAGTGAAATAAATATGGGGAAAAACCTTTTGCCTCATAAAATCTAATCAGTTTTAAACAATCAACTAATATGAAAAGAGTTGTCATTACAGGATTGGGAGCCGTGACACCCTTGGGAAATAATGTCGAAGAATTTTGGCAAAACAGTATTAACGGAGTGAGCGGAGCAGGGCTAATCACTCATTTCGATTCAGAAAAATTTAAGGTACACTTTGCCTGTGAGGTAAAAGGTTTTGATCCAAAACTACATCTTACCCACAACGAAATCAAAAGAAGTGACCTTTTCACACAATATGCAATGTACGCCTCTGCAGAAGCTATACAGGATTCCGGTTTGGACCTTGAAAATATGGATCCTTTCGATTCAGGAGTGATCTGGGGAACAGGACAGGGCGGAATGTGGACTTTTGAAAAGGAAGTAATGGATTTTGCCAATGGCGATGGTACTCCACGTTTTAATCCGTTCTTTGTTCCCAAGTTTATTGCCAATATGGCTTCAGGAATGATCTCCATGAAATATGGACTTCGGGGAATCAACTACACAACAGTTTCTGCCTGTGCAACAGGAAATACAGCATTAATGGATGCTTTCAACTACATCCGTCTCGGGAAAGCAAAAGTGATCATCAGTGGCGGCTCAGAAGCTGCAGTTACCCCGGCTTCAATTGGCGGTTTCTCTATTATGAAAGCCATGTCCACAAGAAATGATGATTTTGCAACAGCAAGCCGTCCTTATGATGCAGACAGAGATGGCTTTGTACTGGGAGAAGGCGCTGGGGCATTAGTTCTTGAAGAATACGAACATGCTGTAGCAAGAGGAGCAAAAATCTATGCTGAAATAGCCGGAGCAGCAATGACTGCAGATGCATACCATATGACAGCACCTCATCCTGATGGTATTGGAGCTATTAAAGCAATGCAGGTGGCAGTGAAAGAAGCAGGAGCCAATATGGAAGATATTGATTACATTAATCCACATGCTACTTCTACACCAATTGGAGATACAATTGAATTAGCAGCCATCAATAAAGCGTTTAAAGGAAGTAAAAATCTTGATATCAGCGCTACAAAATCCATGACCGGGCACTTATTAGGTGCTGCGGGAGCAGTGGAAGCAATTCTTTCTATTAAGGCTATTGAGAATGGGATTATTCCTCCAACCATTAATCTTCACAAGATTGATGAGAGTATTCCCAAGGATCTCAATATTGTATTTGGTGAGGCGAAAGAAAGAAACATCAATTTCGCATTGAGTAATGCCTTTGGATTTGGAGGCCACAATGCAACTGTAGTTTTCAAAAAATTCAGATAGCCCTGAAATAAAAAATAAATTATTAATCCCTGTGCTTTTGCACAGGGATTTTTATTTTGTCTTAAGAATAACCTTTAAATTAGTTTCTATCTATCATTTCCTAATTCAGAAAATCTTAAAAAATTAATTATAATACGACTTCGTTTGTCGCTATCCGTCAATACTTTTGTTTTAGTAAAATTTCTTGCAAGAATTTACAAAACAATCGTGTAAACAGAAAAAATGATATACAACTTAAACTTAACGACAACAGAAGATTTCTTTGTATCAAATTGCCCAAATTTGACCAATTACCCAGATGTAATTACATTATTGGATAGTTTTACCTATGAAATTGTTAACTATATAAAAGTTACACAATGGCTTGATAAAACAGACATATCAACCAATGAGTCCGACCTTATTGATGGAATTATTTTCAGAAAAAAAGCAGCAAATGTTTATTATGCTCGTGAATCTGTTTTTAATAAAACATCTTTGAATATAAAATGGTTTGGAGCAAAGGGAGATGGAGTAACAGATGACACCAGCGCATTTAATAAAATTTCAGATTTTGTTTTTGAACAAAGAAAAAGAAATGTTCCTATTTCTTCAATTTATATTCCCAATGGAAGATTCAAAGTTACAGATACATTCTATCTTCCTTTGCGCGGTTACTTATATGGTGAAAGTTCTCTGAATTCTATTATTATTGCTGATATAGATAAACCTTTGTTAAGGATTCTACAATCTAAAACAAATTTAGATGCCTTCCATGAACAAACAGGAAAAACAATAATCAGAGATTTATCCTTGGGAGGAAAATATTTCGATGAAGATCCTGATAAGTTTTGTGCTAAACCTAATGGTTTTAAACCAGACAAAACAGGAATACTGATTTCTAAAATGCTGAGAGTAGAACTCAATAACTTATTCATCAAAGGGTTTGAAGGATATGGAGTTTTGTATGACGGTACTTATTATCAAACGTTAAGAAGCTGTTATTTTACGACTAATGCTGTAGGTGTTGAGGCCAGAAATATGTGTACAACAATTTTGTTTGACAATTGTGAGTTCAGAAAGAATTCAAGGGGTATTCATCTTAAAAATAGTTTCAGCAACTGGATTAGGAATTGTATTTTCGAAGAAAATATCGCAAAGTATCTAAGCTCCCCAACAATTAATGATCCTTTAAATTATCTTAATACGTCATCTTCCAGTATCATTTTTGAAGGTGCAAGCTGCAAGAACAATACGATTAGTGAATCCTATTTTGAAGCAGATTTACAGAATATCATTTTTGATGATTTTGTGTCTGGGAATATCGTACGAGGGTGCTATTTTAATGGCGCTGGTATTCATCAAACAACACCTGATTTTCCATTATTCAGAGTAGCTGTATTTAAAGAATTTGCTTCTGAAAATTTATTTGAATCCAACACGTATTTAGAAGCAGATAATAAAATACCGCCAATCAGATTTAAGTTTTATCCGCAGGCAAAAAATAACGTCTTCAAATTTTTACTTGAGGGTTATTTAGAAAGATTTATTGATGATAATCACGAAGACTTTCAAAATTCATATATAAATAATGGTCTTATTTATAATATGCCTATCGGTCTAGCAGATTCTGCCAATCAAAAATTTGAAAGAAATAGACGCAATCAAATCAGACCCTATGTTCAGGAAGCACCAACTAAGGTTTTTGTAAATGATATTCTGATTAAAAATGGAAGAGTTGGATCCTGGAACGGAAGTTTCTGGTTAGAAAATGATGGATCTTTGCTTGGTATCAAAAGATTTGGAAACACTGTTGATAAAGATCCTAACGGCTCAGTGACAGGTATGGCTTATTTTGATACACAGCTTAATAAACCTATTTTCAAGAAAAATAATTTAGCAGATTGGGTAGATTCAAATGGAAATCCAGCGTAAATAAACTTGTTTCTATATTTTAATTAGTAAGATTAAATATCAAAACCAGAGCAAAATTTGTTCTGGTTTTTATTTTAATTTAAACACGTATCATAAAAAAGCAGCCAATAATTAGCTGCTTCAAAACATAACGAATCTATATACTCTTTAAGAGTTCTATTAAGAATTATTCAGCATCACGTATGAAAAAGTCATCGGCATTTTCTGAAATAGGAATGTACAACCTTTCCCATTCTTTGCTTTTCACCATATCCCAGCTATGCCCGGTTCCTTTAAGGTCTTCGGCAAGAAGTACAACTCCCGGTTTAATCATAAATGTGGAGCCGTCTGTTACTTTAAATCTGATATTTCCTTTAATGGTAATAACATACTGTCTTCTGGGAGCGGGATGGGCATTTTTTTCCCATTCTTCAGTCTTATTACTCATCCAGAAAGTAGTTGTATTCATATGTTTAAGCGTTGGAATCTTTCCTTTTTCGAAGGTACAAGAGCCATCCGGATTATTTATTAACCTTATGGCAGGAATAAACTCTGTGGAAGTTTCCGCAGTTACGCTTACATTTTTATGATCTTTATGCTGTCCATTCATAAATCCTACGGTGCTTACTACTAAAACAAGGCTAAGCCCTTTAATGATATTTTTCATTATAAATTTAATTTTATTTTTAATTATATACAGTATCGTGAACTAACATTCTCTCAAAGAATGGTTTATATTTTTGTACCAGCGCAAGATGTTCAGGAAGCTTTCCATAGGCTTCCAGTTCTTCCAGGCTATCAAATTCCATGGAAGCATTGTACGTGAATGTATTATCCAAAACATTTCGTGGGCTTGACGCTGCCGGTTTTCCGTAACGGAGGTTTTTCTGATAAGGAAGCTTTTTAAGACCTTCAAAAAAATTTTCAAATTCTTTAACCTCTGACTCTGAAAGATCTTTCCGCAGCCAGAATAATAAATAATGGAAGTACATCTTTTTCTTTTTTATGGGATTAAACATGGGTAAAGCAGATGCAAACATATTCCCGGAAATAAGTAACAAAGCTGAAGCCTGTACTGACCTGAATAAAAATTTTCTTCTTTCCATGACCATGTATTTTTAATTAAAATCAATTCTGTATTTAAGGACAAACTGCCATTTTCTGTCTGAAACAACAGCGTTATTTGAAGGGTCATTCGTATAGACAGGTCTATTTTGAGCATCAAAGGTTAGTCGTGAAGACATTCCGTTCATCAGTAGTGATATTCCTGCATCATACACTACCGCATTATCATGAAGCCCTTTCAGATCAGACAGCTGCACTCCAACAGCAGGCTGAAGCTGCAGATTTTTCTTTTCTTTATTTAAATAAGGAAGCGTTCCTCCCAGCTGTACATAATACGTATTCCCCGTCCCGATTACAGGCATTGCATTGCCGGCACCGTTGAGGCTGGCCTGGGTAACATCTACTGCTGTTGCCGGATTGTTTGTTCCTACGTAACGGATATAATTAGGGCCATAGTCATTATGCATTGCCATTCCGTAAGCACTTACTGAAGTTCCTTTCTCTTTATTTAAAGGCGCATCATAAAATAAGTCTACAGCAAAGCTCTTCATATCGTCATTCACCGTATTTTTGGCAGCATCCTGATGCCATAACGCATTGTGAATATAATCAAAACCGGCCCCTAAACTCAACACATTCTTTTTTCCCACATAAGTTCCTGAATTAAAAGGAGTTGAAATATTTTCTTTATCAAAAAAAGCATACCTGAAATAGCCTGAAAAATCTTTACCCGGAGAATTTTTGCTGAAGGTGGCTACATTAAATTTAGGATCTGAAGTTGCCATTGTGTAAGGATCTGCAACCACCAAGCGATAATCAAATCTACCCAGTTGCCCTTTAATATATGCACTGAGTTCACGCACGGTATAATCAGTAGCACCTGCGTTGGATGTTGCATAAGCCGGCAAATCATACAGTAATGTATTCAAAGGGCCTGTGGTGAATCTTGAAAGTCCTCTCCAGGTAGAGCGCCCTGCTCCAAAAGCTATTTTATCACTGAAATCATACTCTGCATAAGCATCCAATAGGTCAAAGTAATTACTCCCTTTTGCATTGGCATTCACATTGGTAGTTCCTCCCTGCAGTACAAACATTAATTTTTCAGTTGGCTTGTACGTCATTTTGACACGGACTCTTCGAAGAGAAAGGTCTGAAACATCTGATTTAGCTTCGTTATTGATAAGGCTTCCTGGATTCAGTTGAGTATATCTTGCCCACAATTCAGCATAACCACTCAGGGAAATGTATCGTGAATGTTCATCATTAAAATAATGCGTCAACCCTGGGTTATTAAAGTCATTTTTTTTCTGAGCTTCTAATTTCCCCATCATTCCCAATAGGGCAAACAAAGCGATTCCGGTTCTGAAAGATCTTGTCTTCATATTTTTCTGTTCTAATCTTTTGTTGATTTCAACAGGGCAAAATTAGATAGGGAAAGCCGGGACCATTATTAGAAATCTATTAGAAACCTTATAGAAAACTATTAAAACAGATAAACCATTGTTATAAAAAAGAAAATAAGAAATACCTTTGTAAAGGACTTAAGGCAATCTGGAAATCAATATTTTAAAAACAAAATACTGAACTGAATATCAGCCATCAAACTCCATAATATTTCCTTATGAGAATTTTAATAATAGAAGATAATTCACGTGTTTCAAGCCTGTTAAAGAGAGGCCTGGAAAGCCAGGATTATCAGGTATATATTTCAGAAGATGCAGAAGACGCTGTTGTTCTGCTTAATAAATTAACTTTTGATTTGGCTATCACAGATATTATGCTTCCTAAAATGAACGGCATAGATCTGTGTAAATTCATTAAACAAAAATATCCTGATTTACCCGTTATTATGCTTACAGCATTAGGGACAATTGATGAAAAAGTAGAAGGGTTTGATGCCGGAGCAGATGATTATATGGTGAAACCGTTTGAAATAAGAGAACTTTTTGTAAGAATAAAAGCTATTCTTCAGAGAAGCTCAAACAAAAACAGGGAAACTTACCTTTCCGATCTGGAATATCATGATCTTAAGATCAATAAAAAAATTAACCGTGTCTTCAGAAATGGTAAGGAAATAGAACTTACTCCGAAAGAATTCAAACTGTTGGTTTTTCTTGTGAGCAACGCAGAAAGAATTCTTACGCGTGAAGAAATTGCCGATAATGTCTGGGGAAATCATTTTGATACCGGAACCAACTATATTGATGTTTACATCGCTTATTTACGGAAGAAAATTGATAAGAATTTTGACACTAAACTTATTCATACCAAACCGGGAGTAGGATTTATTTTCGCTTCGCAATTATGAAAATAGCAACCAGAACAGCATTAAATTATTCTATCCTTACAGCAGGTATTCTTTTTATGTTTGCTTATCTTCTGTATGTAGTCTCTGAAAAAAACAGGGAGGATGAATTTAACGATCGTTTGGGTTACAAAGTAATCTGGCGCTCTGAATTTATCTTTGATGCCCGGATCAGTAATGAAAAGATCCGTGAGCTGCATCAACGGAACCAAAAATTATTGAATGAGGCAGATATCAGTGTTTACAACAGCAGAAAGCAACTGACATTTACTGATATTCCGCCGCTGAAAAGCAATGAAAAATATCTCGATAAGATCATTAGATCCAGCAAAAACAGAATATTCTGGCAGCAGGGTGACCGGCAGTATATTGCCATTAAGTTCAAATCATCGGGAGAAGATTATTATATTATCGGCAGTGCTGTGGATGTAACAGGAAATGCTCACATCTCGGAATTTAAGAAAGATATTATGATCATTTATATCTGTTCTATCATCGTTATATTTATCATTGGATTTCTTTTCTCATATTATACTTTAAAGCCTTTAAAAGATATTATCCTTCAAATCCGCGATATTTCAGAGCATAATCTCAACAAACGTCTTGATATCCCAAAGGCTAAAGATGAGATTTACGAACTTACCGAAACATTTAATTCTACTTTTAACAGATTGGAAAAGTCCTTTAACAATCACAAACAATTTGTTACAACTATTACCCATGAATTTAGGACACCACTTTCCACGCTTATCGCAGAGCTGGAACTTGCCAAAGAACTGAACGTAACTTTGGATGATTATAAACTTTCCATTGATAATGCTCTCCAGGATGCTAATGATGCTTCAGAACTGTCTTCAGCACTTTTAGATTTTGCCAGGGCCAGCTACGATATATCACAGATTAGTTTTTCTAATCTTCGCCTGGATGAAATTTTAGCAGAAGCTAAACTGGGATTGCTGCAAAAAAACGGAAATTATAAAATTGGCATCAACTATATAAGCAATGACGAAGAGGAAAGCAGTTATGACGGATACGGCAATCCTTACCTGCTCCAGGTTGCTTTCTCTAATCTTATGGAAAATGCCTGTAAATATTCCCAGGATAAAAGCTGCCGTGTAGAGATCGAAGCTAAAAGTCAATCTATAAAAATACGTTTCATAGATCATGGGATAGGCATATCTGAAGAGGATCTTTCAAAAATTTTTGAATTGTTTTACAGAGGCTCCAATAAAAGTTTTGAAAAAGGAAACGGGATTGGGCTTTCTATTGTAAAAAGAATTGTGGAAATTCATGGAGGAACCATTGAGGTAGATTCTAAGGTTTTCAAAGGAAGTATATTTACTATCAATTTTCCTTCAAAAAAATAAAAAAGCAGTCTGAACGACTGCTTTTTCTTATGCTTTTAACCATTCCGAGGAGGAAAGGTAGTTTTGATCAGGATAATAGATGAACAATAAGTTTCTTCCTTTTATCGTATTAATCATTGATTGTGACAGCTCTCTGGGTACTGCCGGGCACCCCCAGCTTCTCCCGATTCTTTTATGCACAGCAGCAAATGCTTCGCTCACATAATCAGCTCCGTGCATTACGATGGCTCTCCTATACGCAGCATCATTAAACCCTTTATCCATTCCAAGCAATCTTAATGAATACCCATTATCTCCCTGATATGTTGCATCCGTGATATAAAATCCTATGCTGCTCTGCCGCGAACTTTCCGTATTAGAAAAATTCGTGGCAAATTCTTCGCCTGTATTTTTACCGTGGGCAACGAGTGAGTTGAACAATACTTTTTTGTCATTAAGATCAATCACCCAAAGTCTTTTAGTATTGGAAGACATAGAAAAATCGCAAACGGTTAATAAGTGCGATTCATCCGTAAGCAATCCTGCTTTTTTGAGATTTTCAAATCCTGTTAATGCTTTGGAAAACACTTCATAGTTCAGTTCATGCTCGGGATCAAATTCAATTGATTTGTATAATGCTTCTGATGAAGATACTGTTGCAGCAGTATTCTTCTCAGATTTCGTGTCAGTTACTCTTTCCGTCTTCGTTATGTTGACGTTTTCATTCTTTACCACCGCTCTTGGAGAAATGTAGAATGAAGTTGTCACCATGTAAACAAGGCCTATTACGCCATAAAATCCTTTCATTCAATAATATATTAGTTCCAAATTAGTGGGGCAAAATTATAAAAACATCGCTATCAGCCACTTATAAATCTACAAAGTTTAACTGAATTTAAGAAACTTTAACGTCCTGATTCTGTGAAATAAAGCGCATTATTTTTGTGAATCAGCCACAAATTCCAGGCTAATAGAATTCATACAATACCTTAACCCGGTAGGCTTTGGACCGTCATCAAAAACATGTCCTAAATGGGAGTCGCATCTTTTGCAAAGGACCTCTACTCTATCCATTCCATAAGTCTGATCTCTTTTATAATACACGCCTTCTTTATCAGCCTCAAAAAAGCTTGGCCATCCGCAGCTGCTTGAAAACTTTGAAGTGGAACGGAATAGATGATTGCCACAAACGGCACAGTAGTAGTCTCCTACCTCATCAAAATCATTATACTTTCCGGTAAAAGCTCTTTCTGTAGCGGCTTCCCTTGAGATAGCATAAAGATCCGGAGCCAGAATTTTCTTCCATTCATCATTAGAAATATTCAGCTTTGCAGTATCGGTTCTTGAGTAATATGGATTGTTTTTTGCTTCTGTATTGTTCATAGAATTGGTTTTAATAGGTTGCGGTTTCTGTAAACACCCATGCAGAATAATTAATATAATGAGTGAAAATAAAAATCTCATCATAAATTTTAATTAAGTATTTTCTGGCCACAAAAGTGATTGGATGATTTGATAACCAAATTTAGTAAATTTGAGAATATGAATGACGAAGCAAAAAGAAAACAACTGAGAAAATATAAGGCTTTTGCTACAGGACTTTTTGTTCTGATGGCCCTTATTTTCATTGTAACAACCATTATGCAGAAAACCAATTCCTCTCACTGGATTGGGTATGTACGTGCTTTTGCTGAAGCTGCCATGGTAGGGGCCCTTGCCGACTGGTTTGCAGTTACCGCTTTATTCCGCCATCCACTTGGGCTTCCGATTCCTCATACTAATCTTATTGAGAACAGTAAGCAGAGACTGGGAGATAATCTGGGGAGCTTTGTAGTCAGCAATTTTTTATCTCCACAAAATATACGCCCATATATTCAAAAACTTAAAGTTTCAGGTTTTGCCGGAGAATGGCTTGCTAAAGAAAAAAACCAGGATATCCTGATCCGGAACCTATCGGATATTGTTCTTGATATTCTCAATAAGCTTGATGATTCCACCGTAAGCCAGTTCATCAGTAAAAAAGTATCGGAAATGACGGATGATATCAAACTGAACAAAGTAGTAGGCAACGGGATTCATTATATTCTGGAAAAAAATGACCACCAGAGGATTATTACGAATCTTTCAAAACAGATTAAAGAATACATTATTCAGAATGATGAGATGATTAAGGACCGGGTAAAAAGAGGGAGCTACTCTTTCATTCCATCCTTTGTTGATAATAAAATTGCGGATAAGATTGCGGATGGGCTGTCTGAATTTTTTAAAGAGATAGAAGAAAACCCGAAACATGAAGTCCGAGCATTGGTGACTCAAAAAATTCACGAATTTTCTGTAGACCTTAAAGAAGATCCTAAATGGGATGAGGAATTCAAAACTATTAAAAACGGACTTCTTAAAAATGATAAGCTTGAAGAATATTCTAATGATATCTGGGTTTCTATCAAGAAAACGTTAATGAAAGAACTACAGGAAGACCATTCTGCCTTAAAAAATTATCTTTCGAAAAACCTGAATGAGTTTTCACAAAACCTGAAAACAGATGAAAAGCTTCAGAATAAAATTGATCATTGGGTTCGGGTAACAGCTTATAAATATATCCTTAAAAATACACATCAATTCGGAAACCTCATCAGTACTACTGTAGGCAATTGGCAAGGTAAAGAACTGAGCGAAAAGCTCGAATTGGAAGTAGGTAAAGATCTTCAGTTCATTCGTGTTAACGGGACTTTGGTTGGCGGATTAGTTGGGTTAATTATCTATACCATTGCTCATTTTTTTATATAAAACAGCAATATACTGCCATGAAAAATATTCTCACTCTATTATTAACCTTCAGTCTGACATTTCTCTTCTGCCAGAAAATTGAATTAAAGCAGGTAACAGATTCTTCCCAGATCTTTAAGGGAGAAATTGCAGGTGCTCGTGTTACTTTACAACTTCATTATGATGGTATTCCGGATTGTAATTTATATCAGCATTTTGTAGACGGGTGGTACTATTACGATAAATATCAGAAGAAAATCCCCCTGACCGGGCTTTATGACTATGGTAAGCTGTTCTTATATAATTTCGGATCTAAGCATAAACAAAGTTCTAAACTGTTTAAAGAAAAAATCAACTCGCCACAGAATGTTGAAAGCGTTACAGTAATTGCAAAAGAGCTTTCTCCAAAAGAATCCATTTTATTTGGGCAGGATCAAGCCCAGAAGAATCCTATTCCCGGGAATTTTTATCTTGAGAATAAAGATAAAGCTCAGCCTGCAAAGCTATTTACCGGTAATGATATGATTTACCGTTACAATAATTATCTGATTCTACCCAATAACAAGAGAATCAACACCTTTGATGTTATTAATCTATATGGCGGAAACGAACTGATTTCTTACGCTTCGGGAGACAAAGGAAACCGGATTTTACTATATTTTGACCACGCTTCCAACCTAAATGCGTGTGGAAGATGCGGAGCCAGCGAAGGTGAGAAAGGCTACAGGATTCTTTATTTTACCAAAGACTGGAATTATAAGCACTATGAAGAATTCCTTACTGAAAGTTGCCTGGAAAATATATATGACACTACGCAGACAAAATCAAAGGACGGTAAAACGATACGGTATACAATAAAAAAATCTGATTCTTCTCCTGCTCATACACTAACAGTTGATATTAAAAATGCCACTGTTATTAAATCAAAATAAAAGAGAGTCCACATTCTGAACCCTCTTTTTATATTTATCTTGGCAATCTGCTTGCCCTTTTTAAAATCTCTTTGTTAATGTCATTAATCAATTCCGGTCCTTCATAGATAAATCCGGTGTACAGCTGAACCAAACTTGCTCCGGCATCTAATTTTTCAATAGCATCTTTTGCTGAATGAATTCCTCCTACTCCAATAATCGGGAATGCCCTATTACTTTTATCCGAAAGGTATTTGATCATTTTTGTACTTCTTTCCCTAATAGGCTTTCCGCTTAATCCTCCGTTTCCTATTTGTGCTAAAACATCAGGAGACGTTTTCAGCCCTTCTCTGTTTACAGAGGTATTGGAGACTATCACCCCATCTATTTTTGTTTCTGCAATCAGTTCTACAATCTCATCTAGCTGAGTATTATTAAGGTCCGGGGCAATTTTTAACAATATTGGTTTCTGTACGGATTTTGACTGATTGATTTTCTTTACTTCTGTAATCAGCTCACGAAGGTATTCCACATCTTCCAGTTTGGCGTGGCTCCCTACATTCGGGCAACTTACATTGAGTACAAAATAATCTACGTATGGATGAAGGCCTTCAAAACAATCCAGATAATCCTGTGTATAGTTTTCAGGTTTTGTATCTGTATTTTTCCCTATGTTACCGCCGATGATTATTTTACCTTTGTTGGATTTCAGTTTTTCAATAGCAGCCTGAAGACCATCGTTATTGAACCCCATTCTGTTGATGATTCCACCATCTTCAATAAGGCGGAATAATCTTTTTTTAGGGTTCCCTGCCTGAGCCCTTGGAGTCACCGTCCCGATTTCTACAAACCCGAAGCCTAAGTCTCCCAATTCATTGAACAAAACAGCATTTTTATCAAAACCGGCAGCCAATCCTACAGGATTTTTAAATTTCAATCCGAAAACTTCTCTTTCCAGACGTTTGTCCTCAATAGGTTTGGGGAAAAATAATTTAGTAAGAAATCCAAAATTCTTAAGCATCGAAAAAGTAAAGTGATGTACTTCTTCGGGATCAAATTTGAAAAGAACCGGACGAATGAGCGATTTGTACATTGAAAAAAAGTTTTACAAAATTACTCATTTTAAAATTAACATATGATTACTCTATGATATTTTATCAAAATGTCTGATATATACCATCTATAAACCCGATCTACGTACTCTACAAAAACAGTGATTTTTTTAACGCTATGATCTTCAACATAATAATCCTGAAACATTTTTTGTTCAAGGGTGTTTCACTAAGTAAAGAATCTATTCTCATTTGCTGAACGAAGTGCTGCTGCGATTAAAAAGTCATTTATTTAAAGTACTTTGCATTCATAGTGTTAAAAATTTAAATATACAATTAAGAATAGGTACTCAAGTCAAATTTCAAAATATCCCCTACTCTTTTGAACTCTTCATCTATAGTGGCATTTACGGTAATTCTTTCGTTAGAAATAGGATGATTGAAAATTAATTGATGGGCATGGAGCGTCATTTTGTTAATTTCAAATGTTTGAAGCCACAATTTATTCTGTTTATTGCAGCCATGTTTACGACATCCTAAAATTGGATGTAAAATATGTTTAAAATGCTTTCTTAGCTGATGGAACCTTCCTGTTTCAGGAATTGCTTCTACCAAACAATATCTCGACGTCTGATGTTTTAAAAAAGGTAAATCGATTTCTGAAGTCTGCAAACGACGGTAGTATGTAACTGCATTTTGCTTCACTTCATTTTCATTAACCAGGTCGTAATCAATGGTTTCTTCTTCTTTTGCCCAGCCTCGTAGAATAGCAATATACTTTTTCTCCACTTCTCTGGTTGCAAAACGGTCACTCATTATTCTAAGTGTATCTTTATCTAATGTGAATAACAAAACTCCTGAAGTTTTACGGTCTAAACGATGCACAGGATAAACTTTTTGCCCAATCTGGTTTCTCAGTTCCTGGATGGCATACGTATCAGCTTCTCCTGCATAGAAAGATTTATGAACCAATAATCCGCTGGGTTTGTTAATAGCAATAATATGCTCGTCACGATAAAGAATTTCTAACATGGGGCAAAAGTAGAAAATTTCAATTGATTCTTGTTTCAGTGGGTATCCTTAAAATTTTAACAGGTAACTGCTATTCTGAACCTAGCGGGTTTGTAAGCGCGTAGAAGTCAATAGCCCTGATTGAGTGGTATGTTTGAGCTCTTTTCTTTTTTTCGGCGGCGGCAAAGCCGCCGCCGAAAAAAAGAAAAAGCGAGTAACGAAAGCAGGTTAAGGCTCCTAAAAAATGAGAATAAAAGAATTTGAAGGATTATTAATAGCTTTTTTTGCTGAATTTCATGATTTTGGAATCCAAATTCATATTTTTGCACATCAGACGTAAAAAAATTATGGCAAAGCAAGAAGATGTTTTCAAGAAAGTAATTTCTCACGCTAAAGAATACGGATTTATTTTCCCTTCCAGTGAGATCTATGATGGTTTATCCGCTGTTTATGATTATGGACAGAACGGGGCTGAACTTAAAAATAATATCAAACAATACTGGTGGAAAGCTATGGTACAGCTTAACGAGAATATTGTGGGTATTGATTCGGCAATCCTTATGCACCCAACAACATGGAAGGCATCAGGCCACGTAGACGCTTTCAATGATCCATTGATTGATAATAAGGATTCTAAAAAACGTTTCAGAGCAGATGTTTTAATTGAAGACTACTGCGCGAAAATTGAAGATAAAGAGAATAAAGAAATCGAAAAAGCGGCAAAGAGATTTGGGGAAGCTTTCGATAAAGATCAGTTTGTTGCAACCAATCAAAAAATTATTGATTACAGAGCAAAAAGAGAGGCTATCCTTTCAAGGCTGGCAAAATCTTTAGAAAATGAAGATCTTGCAGATGTAAAAGCATTAATTGAGGAGCTTGAAATTGCTGATCCGGATACGGGGTCTAAAAACTGGACAGAGGTAAGACAGTTCAACTTAATGTTCGGAACAAAGCTTGGTGCTTCTGCAGACAGTGCTATGGATCTTTACCTTAGACCGGAAACGGCACAGGGTATTTTCGTTAACTTCCTGAACGTTCAGAAAACTTCCCGTCATAAGCTTCCTTTTGGTATTGCACAGATTGGTAAAGCATTCAGAAATGAGATTGTTGCAAGACAGTTCATCTTCAGAATGCGTGAATTTGAACAAATGGAAATGCAGTTCTTTGTAGCTCCGGGTACAGAACTTGAATTCTACGAAAAATGGAAACAAACGCGTCTTAAATGGCATCTTGCTCTTGGCTTGGGAGATGAAAACTACAGATTCCACGATCATGAGAAATTAGCTCACTATGCGAATGCTGCAGCTGATATTGAATTCAATTTCCCATTTGGCTTCAAAGAATTGGAGGGAATCCACTCCAGAACTGATTTTGATCTTAAAGCTCATGAAGAGTTCTCCGGAAGAAAGCTTCAGTTCTTCGATCCTGAAAGAAATGAAAACTACGTTCCTTACGTAGTGGAAACATCTGTAGGGTTAGACAGATTATTCCTTTCTATCTTCTCTCACTGCCTGAAGGATGAAGTATTGGAAGACGGCTCAGAAAGAACGGTTTTATCTTTACCTCCTGCTTTAGCACCTGTAAAAGCGGCTATTCTTCCATTAATGAAGAAAGACGGTTTAGGAGAATATGCTGAAAAAATCTTCAATGACCTGAAATATGATTTCAACTTGATCTACGAAGAAAAAGACAGTATTGGTAAACGTTACAGAAGACAGGATGCTATTGGTACTCCTTACTGTATTACCATTGATCACGATTCTCTTAATGACCATACAGTAACTCTCAGAGACAGGGATACCATGACTCAGGAAAGAGTTCCGGTTGCAGATCTGAGAAGAATCATTGATGAGAAAACCAACTTCAGGAATCTACTTTCTAAAATATAATCTAAAAGCCCTGAAAAATCAGGGCTTTTTCATTTTCAAAAAAAAAGATGTTCGTATTGTGAAAATGATTACTTTTGAGGCTATTAAAAAAACTAATTATAAACCATGAAGAAATTAATCATTTCATCACTAGCTATTGCAATAATCGCAAGTTGCAGCTCTTCAAATGATGACAGCACAAATGAGAATAATAACACCCCTACCCCCTATCTTCTAAAAAAATCAACCGAAATTACCCAGGATGGCCAAAGTTATACTATAGAATATAAGTACAACGGAACCAGGATTACAGAAGCATTTGATGTTGCTGATAATGAAAAAACGTTATACACTTATGACGGTGATAATATCGTAAAGACTGAGGTATTTACGAAGAGTGGCGCATTAAAATTTATGAGAGAGTTTTCTTATTCCAACGGAAAACTGGTCTCTGAAAAAGTAACAGATAAACATCAAGCAGGAACCCTGGTTTACACTGAAACATTTCAATACCTGAGTGATAGCCACATAAAGCACAATGCTTTTCAAACTGTCACGTATAATCCAACTACAGGAGCATATTCAGATATAAAATACCAAGATAAGGATATCTATCTTGATGCTAACGGAAACCTGCTTTCAATCACTTACTCTAATAACGGAACAACATACAGTACTACATTTTCCTATGACGGCAATAACCATCCTATGAAAAATGTAAAAGGCTATATAAAAATGGACATGCTCTCTCTTGCAGATGGAGAGGTAGGCTACAGTAATCTGGTAAAAGCAGAGGGAAATTATGCAGGCGCTGTAAATGGAACAACTAAGACCAGCGCAGTTCATACTCTTAATACCGCTAATTATCCAACCAAGTCAGTCATGACGTATACAAGTTCTGCCTTTGGAACGAATAAACATACATACCTTTACGAATATAATAAGTAACGGTTTTACTTTATTGAAATACCAGCCCTGAGTTTTCAGGGCTTTTATTTTCATCAGTATTCATAATTTATTATTTTAGTCCAAAATTCAATCATGAAAAAAATAATTTTATTAATGTTTGGCCTTATCCAGACATTTGTATTTTCCCAAACTCAGGATTTAACAACATTAGCGGCAGGAGACCATGTAGGAATGAATGCCCTGTTTGATGATAAAGACAACCTTTACGGCTATGTTTCCATCTATTCTTACGGAAAATCCGGAGATAAAACTAAGAAATTTGAATATGTTATACTGGATAAAAACCTCAACCCTGTTGCCAATAAGGAATTTGAAGGTGACATCACAGCTGCTTCATATAGAGGGTATGTAGATTTCAAAGGACAAATTATTCTAAAGCCATCTATGATGGATTATTCCCTGATAAAAAGCAGAGAAGTCTTTACCCCTGTTTCCATGGTCATCAATCCTAAAACCAATACTATTACCCGAAAAGTATATTATGATTATCTTGAAGATGGAAGCTTCAAAGAGATCAATGAGCCTAAAAGCTGGAAGGAGCAGAACAAAGAAAACCGAAGTGAGAAAAGAGAAAAAGGCTATAATTATGTTTCTGCTGTAGCAGAAACTAAAGAAGGAGGTTATTTTGCCGTAGAATACAAAGACTACGGAAAGTATGTTAACAGCAACAGCCTGATGAAGTTTGACGAGAATAAAAAAGAAGTATGGCGGTATAAGTACAATACAGACGGAACCAAGAAAGTTTTTTCCACTTTAACTCCTTTGGAAAAAGATGAAAATTATCTCTATTCTATCCTGAAGAAAGTAGACAATGATAAAAAAACATTCACTCTTCTTGTGCTTGATATGAAAACAGGAAAGCAGGTTTCCAATAATCCTATCACAGGAATTACAGATAGAACCATAGAAAATATTGACAGTTTTATTTCCAATTACAGCCCTATTGACAATGATAAAACTTTTGATGACAAAATCGTATTAACAGGAAGGAACTATGCTTCCAATGATTATGATATTGGCTTTTCCAGATTAATGATTAACAAGTCAAATTTTAGTGTTGATACAAAGACTCTTAGCTATAAGCCGGATTTTGTACCCTTTTTACCTAAAATTGACGGAAATGGCTATGTAGAAAGCGGATATTATCTGCTTACTAAAGACTTATATTTCATGAGTGACGGAAGTGTAGGTATTCTTTCTGAGAAATATAAACCTGCCGGCCAATATAATGCTCCAAAAACAACAGATCTTGTCTATCTGTACACAGATAAAGATTTCAAGATCAAAGACCTTAAAGTATTGGAGAAAGAAAAAACTAAATGGGCCGTAAACAGCGACTATCTGTTCTCACAATACCTCAACGGCGGAAAAGATGTGGTTTTCTTCTATCGTGATTATCAAAAAGATGAAGCCACCAAACAGAAAAAATGGAACCTGTTCATCAATACGGTTATTGATGGAAAATTCAAGCAGGAAATTATTCCTATTTCCGAAAAAGACAACTATCAGGTAATGCCTTATGTGGCCAAAGAAGGCTATATTCTTCTTCGCGAATACAACAATAAAGATAAATACAATAAGATTCGTCTGGAAAAACTGAACTATTAATTAATACAGGTCTTTATTCCTGCATTGGTCGTAAAAAAGCTATCTCAAATATTGAGATAGCTTTTTTACAGAATCCAAAGGATTTTAAACCTCATTAATCTCGCAGGTTTCACTTTACCTGTACTGTTATTTTATGTTGTGGTAGCCCCGGTATCCTGGTAATAGTCTGAAATATTTTTGATCTCCTCCAGACTTAGGTTCCACATAAAATTCAGGAATTGCTGGTAACTCTCACTCTGGTTTTTAGGTTCTACCCTATCCAGGTAGCGGTTCAGATTATAATTCTTCCGGGCTTCATAAATTTTTGAAAAGCATTTGCCAAGCCAGCTTTTATAATATTTTTCCTCTTCTCCATCCTGTAGAAACTGCATCGCTACATAAATACCTAATCCGTAATCTTCAGAGTGGAAATAATTAGGTAGAATTTCCATCCTTGCTGTTTTTTTCAGTGCAAGATATGCTTCTGAGGGTTTCTCCGGATCTACGGAAGTGTTCAGTTCAGGAAAAGTTTTTTTAAGCATCTCTATTCTTTTAGTCATTTCAGGATGCGATGCTAAAGAATCTTTATTCAGTTTTTCTTTATAAAAATTATAATTGTAGAGTGAAAAGTCTTCTTTCTTCATCCATTTTTCCTTGAAAGCCTGTTTAGGAAGGTCAAACAGCTTTTTATAAGTTTCTATTTTAAGTTCTCTGGGAGAAATGGTATCAAATGTCTGAAGCTTTTGTAATCCGTTAATGAATTCATTTTTCTTAAAATCGCTGTTTTTAAAAATGACATATCCCAGATAATCTGCCTGCATTTCAAGTTTCCTCTTCTCCATTCCTTTTTTATAAATTCTGTTTTTAAGAACATCAAATGCTTTTTCATTGCGTCCCAAACTGCGCTGATCTGTTGTTTCCTTGATATTTTGTACTGTAGATTTATCTAATTCATTCTGTTCTACAGTATTCAGAACAGATTTCAGGGTATGATCCTCTATCTTGTGTCCTAACTCATGAGAAATTACCCCAGCTACCTGAGCTTCATTATCCATCCAGTTATACAGCCCCATATTGATAACAAAAGTTCCATCTGCAAGGCAGTAAGCATTAGGAGTATTGTCTCTTGCGATTAGAATTTTAAGATCCTGAGGAATTTTTGGATTATTCTTTCTGAGACGTTCTACTAAAGATTTGATAACGGCATCAAAGTCAGATTTAAAAACAAAGTCTTTATTCTTCACCTGGTTTTCAAAATCAGTTCCGAATTCTTTATAAATTTTAGACATTTCAGAACCTGTTCTTCCTGAATACTGCAACTTCAGCCCTTTGATCAGGCTTTCATTATGAACTGCAAAGTTTTTTAAAAATTCTTTCCGTTGAAGATAATCCGCAGTATCTATCGGTTTATAGTTCTGGGAAATTCCTGCTGCCGAAAGCAGGAAGCCTATCAATGCAATAAGTTTTCTGATCATGTTTTTCATCAATTAAACAAAAATAATGTATTTGATGATTCATTTTTATTTTTTCACCCAAATTATTTTAAATTTGTTAAGACCGATTCACACACAATGAGAATACTAAAGTACATGATAGGCGGTGCGGCAGTAGGAGCAGCCACAGCTTACTTTTTGGGATATGATTATTTATTCAGTGGAATTTCCAAAACCTATCTTAAAGGAAGATCAAGTGCCCATATTGATGATGGAAACCTTTTTCCCGGTAATCCTATTGCAGCAGGATCATCCAAACAATGGGAAGAACATCCTGAATATAATAAAAAAGAGCTACCTAAAGTTTTAGTTGACGACTTAAAGCAGTCTAAAACGGCATCTTTTATAGTGATAAAGAATGGTAAGATTCTTCATGAACAATATTGGGACGGCTATAATCAGCTTTCACCAACCAATTCTTTTTCTATGGCTAAAGCTGTTACTGTTATGCTTTTGGGAAAAGCGCTGGAAGAGGGACTTATCAGCAATATTGATGAAAAACTTTCGGATTTTTATACTGAATTTAAAGAAAAAACTTTCGGAAGCGAAGTCACTCTTAAAAATCTGGCTCAGATGGAGTCCGGCCTTGAATGGGATGAAAATTATAATAATCCTTTTCTGCCCAATGCCAGAGCCTATTATGGGAAAAATCTTGTAAAAGCTATATTTTCCAGGAAGTTTAAAGAACAGCCGGGAACTAGGTTCGAATATCAAAGCGGAACAACACAGTTACTTGGTTTTGCCTTAAAAAAAGCATTGAAGAAGCCTCTGGCAAGCTATCTTTCTGAAAAATTCTGGGTCCCTTTAGGAATGGAACAGAATGCCAAATGGAGTACAGATGATTATGGAATGGAAAAAGCATATTGCTGCATTCATTCCAACACCAGAGATTTTGCCAAACTGGGACTTCTTTTCCTAAATGACGGTAAAGTGGGAGACCAGCAAATCCTTAATGCAGATTTTATCAAGCAAATGAGAACCCCTACAGAAAAGTCTGACAATATTTATGGAATGGGGCTTTGGATTAATTATGACAATCCTGTTAAACATTATTATTTCCTTGGACTTCAGGGGCAGTATATCATTATGATTCCGGACTACGATATGGTGATCGTAAAAACTGGAAGCTATGCCAACAACCCTAAAAATGACAGAGGAAGGCCAGACCAGGTGAAATTCCTTGTGAATGAAACCGTACAACTATTTCAATAAAAATATGGAAAAATACAGCTCAAAAATAGATACCTATATTGAAAAGTCCCAGGATTTTGCTAAACCTATTCTTAGTTACATTCGGGAAATTGTTCATGAATACTGTCCTGATGCCGAAGAAACCATAAAATGGAGTTTTCCGCATTTTATCTACAAAGGTAAAAACCTTTGTGCTATGGCCTCTTTCAAACAGCACTGCACATTCGGATTCTGGCTGGAAAAGGAAATGAAAACCATGCAGGAACTCACACAGGATATTGAGAAAAACTCTATGTTCAGCCTGGGAAAAATAACAAAGATTGAAGATCTTCCTTCAAAACCTCAGCTAAAAAAAGCTATTAAAGAAGCCATGGAACTTACAGATATGGGGGTTACCATGAAAAAAGCAGCTCCATCCAAAACAGAAATGGACATTCCTGATTATTTTTTTGCTGCATTACAGCAACAGCCAGGAGCATTAGAAGTTTTTGAAAAATCGTCCCCGTCATTTAGAAAGGAATACATCACATGGATTACTGAAGCTAAAACCGAAGCTACCAGAAACAAAAGAATGACCCAGGCTTTAGAATGGATTGCAGAAGGAAAAGGGAGAAACTGGAAGTATGAACGGAAGTAAAAAAAGAATATACCTCTTTTAATGAAACCTGAAATTAGCTTCAGGCAACGTATTCTTTTTAAGGAACGCCTCATATTCCGGAGATAATTGAGCACGGCCAAATGTATTTTCACCACTCATGCTTCCCAAACGGACCTTATCTTTCCCGAATTTCCTGTTCATGGCATCCATTGCCTTCATTACAGGAAGATGCTGGTTTTGTATATCTTCTTCAAAAAGGCTGATCTGTCTTTGGTCTTCCGGCACAAAGTCATTTACCATTACGCCTGCCCTTTTATAATGAAACCCGTCCCTGTAAACGGCTTCAAAAAGTTCATTAACCACTCTTCCAATCAATATGGATGAATTGGTTGGATTGGGAAGAATTTGTGTCATTGCATTTCTATATTCAGGAAGATCCTTTCTGAATCGGTTGGTCTGCACAAAGACTGTTATCATTTTACAGCAGGTATTCTGCCGGCGTAATCTTTCCGAGCAGTACATTCCAAAAGTTTCTACCCGTTCTCTTACGGCTTCTTTATCAGTAAGCATTTCCATAAAACTTCGGGTAACAGCAATTGATTTTTTCGGAGACGGAGCATCCAGTTCAAGCTGACGGATCCCTTTTAATTCATTAATCATCCTCACGCCATGAATTCCCATTACTTTTCGAACCCACATTTCAGGTTTCTGAAGAAGGTCCCAGGCTTTATAAACACCGTTGTCATTCATTTTAGCTGCCAGTTTTCTCCCTATTCCCCAAACGTCTCCTATATTCAGCCATTTCAGTGCTTTTTCTATCTTTTCAGGGGTATCCATAATATAAACTCCATTAAATTTCTCCGGAAAATCCTTTACAATCCTGTTGGCTACCTTACATAAAGTCTTGCTGGGAGCAATGCCTATACTTACAGGAATATTTTCCTTCTCCCAGATTTCTGTTTTGATTTTAGAACAATATTCATGGATATCAATATATTTAAACCCTGTTAGATCGAGAAAAAGCTCATCAATATAATCAGAAGCTTTTGATAAACTCAGTTATCAAAACTTAAATATAATCAAAAGCTAAAAACTAAATTAACTAACAATCAATACATTATGATATAAACTCTGTCTTTAGCTTTTGATTTTAACAAAAAAATTATCCTAAACCTTTTAAAAATTCCTTTAAATAAGAGTTGTTCTCCCAGGATCTTCCATTATAACTATTTTGAGGTAATACATCAACATATACAGCTTCTAACGCCTCGCGTTTTTGTTTTGAATCTGCTCGAGCATATATTTCTGTTGTTTGTATACTTGAATGCCCAAGAAAGTCCCGGATTGTAATTAAATCTATCCCGGCCTGAAGAAGGTGCATAGCTTTAGAATGCCTTAAAATATGTGGGCTTATAACAGATGGTATAATTTCTTTATTAATTAGCCTGGCTTGATTTGCATACTTCTTTAAAATATATGTAACTCCTGCAGTAGTAAGCTTTTCACCTATTCTGTTAAAAAACAAAGGTCCCATTTCCTTCTCTCGTCTATTAAGACCATAATCCAAAATATATTGCTTCAAAAGCTGTACCTGCTCCTCTTGTAATATTACAAAGCGTTCTTTATTTCCTTTTCCTAATAAACGAATGGTGTATGGTTTTTCCAATCTTAAGCAAGAAGGAGATAGATCTATCAATTCCTGAACGCGTGCACCGCTATCATATAATAAAGCTATCATTGCCAAGTCTCTGCTTGAATTATGGTTATTGGTGGAAATTTGTTCCAGAAGTAATTTAATAGCATCAATTGATAAATAGTTAATCGTTTTAGTAATACCTCTTTTTAGTCTTATAGAGCGTATATTCTGCCACTCGGATATTCGTGTGGGTTCTTCATATTGTAAGTATTTACAAAATGATCTAATGGCTGCATATCTTTGATTTCTTGTAGATATATTATTTTTATGTCTTGTTTCAAGCCAAAGTAAAAAATCCAATATAACGTCTCTATTAAGATGCTTTAATTGTAATGTATCCGCATTAATTGACTTAGCCTCTTTCATAAAAGCTAGTAGCATCCCAAAACTATCTCTATATGCTCTTATAGTATGTTTAGATGCACCGTACTCTCCAACAAGGTACTTTATAAAGAATTTTTCTAAATGTTTACCAAAATCCGTCATAATCATTTTTTTTAATAAATTTCATTTCTGGAAAAACAAAAGACATGATCTTTTGTTTTTCTATTAAATCGGGAAACATTTGACTTGTCCATCTAACATATTGCTCTGTCGATTTAATATGTTTATGTCCAAGAAATATTGAAATCAGAGGAAGACTACAATGTATACCCATTCCTTGGCTTATTAACTTCTGAAAACCATGGACAGCAGCAGTATGTCTTAAATCGTGAATTCTAGGCCGATTAACATAAGTATGCCTTGGTATGTCTGCACAATAAAGAACTTTTTGAAACCAAAATCGGACATTAGTTTTGTGACATGGTTTTCCCAATTGTGTCACAAAAAAATATTTTTCGTTGGAATTTATCTTATTTACAGGAATAAGCTCTTTAAAGTTTTTGTATTCTTGTAAAACAGCAAACAAAGAGTCAGTCATAACTGCCAATCTTTGTTGTTCATTCTTGGTTTTGTTAATATGAATTATTCTTTTATTGAAATCCAAATCTTCATTTTTAAGAGATAAAGCCTCGCTAATACGCATTCCTGTACTATAAAGCAATCTACATAGAGCAGGCATTGCAAACATAGGAGTGATGTTTCTATTTTTCGATATCCTTAGTTTATCCACAGTTTCAAAAATCAGTTTGATTTCTTCAGCAGTAAATATATAGGGTATATAGTTATTTTGGCGGCCAGCCTTAGGAATTCTAGGTATATAACTTCCTATTTCTAAACTGCACAAATATGAACAAAAGTGTTTCCAGGCAATATATTTATGGTACAAATTCCTATCATTATCATTAATTCTTGTGCTTTTCCATAGCAAGATAACATCTTCAGTAATTTGTAGATCTGTAATATTATATTCTTGAAAAAAACGATCAAATTCTAGCATGAAATTTTTTAACATATCAGATTTTAATTGTCCTTTCCGCTCCTTCTCTAAAAGAAAACTGTTTATATATGGTGCGAACTCACTCTCATAAATAAACTCTTTTTTTCTATGTATCATAATAACCCTTTTCCTTTTTGTATGTAAAAATTATTGCAAACCATTGGTACATCCAATGAACATTTTAGTAACTCTTGCGAATCAAGATGAACGTAAGGCATGGTGCTAGCTGTATTACAATGTCCTAATGCTTCTGAGATAATAGGTAACGCTGTCCCATTTTTCAGTAAATTGGTTGCCAAACTATGGCGCATGGAATGTGGACCATGACGTTTCTTTGCAAATTCAACATTAGATTTTATAAAATATTTCTTGAATATTGCATTCAAAGCTGTTCCTCCTAATGGCAGATAAGGCGCACTTGCCCTTAAAAAAATGTATTTTGAAATAGATTTAGGTCGACTATGCCTTATATAATCTATGATAGCCTCTCCAACATCAGTTAATAACGGCAGCTCAATCATTTTTTTTGTTTTAAATTGCTCCATTAAAATCAAATTAGTCTCCCAATTAATATTTGAGAATTGTAGTAATCTTATATCTGAAGATCTTAAACCTAGACGTGTTGCTAAAAGAATCATTGCATAATCCCTTTTTCCTATAGCATATTTTCTATCCACAGATTTTTCAATACAGACAATTTCGTCAAGAGTATAGTATGATGGTAATTTACGGCCAGATCTTGCTTTATAATTTGCAAGAATATTTGCTGTACGAAAATTTATTATTTTTTTTGAGTATAAATCTGAAAGGAGCGATCTCAATACAGTTGCTGGATGATCTTTATAACTCTGTAAAGACATAAACTGTAAAATATATTCAGATGTAATGTCTTCAGGTCTATATATTTTATCTTCTAATGCTTTTTCACAAAATTTTTGAAGTGAGCCATAGTAATAGCGTTTGGTAGTTGATGACAGGCGTCTTTCATTTACATATGAAATTAGAAAGTTCTTTACATAAAAGCCTAAAGAATTATCTGGAAATAGAGTTTCAAAATTTTGTGTTTTCTTTTTTATTATCCATTTTCCTTCAAGCATTCCATTCAATAAACCTATGTAACGTGCATCATATCGAAAATTGTCTTTTTTATTAGATCTACTATTTCCTGGAATATCGCGAAATTTTAAATATTCTTCACCTACATTCTTATCATAAACAACAATAAGTTTCATTTCCATGAAATGGGAAAGCCGCTTAAACTGATATATAAGTTTTTTCTTTAAATTATCTGAAAAAATATTTTCATCAATATATTTTTCCAGTTGTTTGTGAAGCTCACTAAGTTTTTGTTCCATAATAAATATAATTTTAAGATTAATACAAATTTTATATCGGAAAAAACTAGCTTTACTTGCCTCCTATACACTTTTGAATGTTACATGATTAAAAATATTAAAAATTCACTATCACAATTTTTTTATTCAGTAATAAATTTTATATTTGCTAAATAAAAATACGGTATAGGGGATAAAAGAAAGTTCTTTTTCCATATATTGAAATCGAAAATATAATCCGTCGGTGGTCGAATACTTGACGGATTTTATTTTATGCAAACATATTAAAAAAATACAAAATCCCCATATTTTTTATCAAAAATTACACATATCTAAGATAACATTAAAAATATTATACAAATTACACATATTACCTATATTATGTATATTGGTTATATTCCTTATACTATAAAATTTATGTGCTTAAACATAAGCTAATGATTACAAATCACTTGTATAAGTAAATCAACCCAAAATCAGGTTAATATAGGCAGCAAATGCCACTCAATCCCAGTTTTCAACTTATACAAATACAATTAACTATTTCATATAAAGGAATCTTTGTTGTAATACTCTTTTAGGAGTTGGTAGATAAGGTACTATTTCCATTTCTATTGTATCTTTTCTTAGTACTTTGTACATATAATGGGGCGATGAGTGGAGGTTTTATATTTTGCAACACAAATTTCTATAACCTCTTATATTTTCAAAAGTCAAGACGACTTCAGCGTTAATTTCAGATGAAAGAACTGTTTGAACTTCTAAAAATCAGGCAAAGCATTAAATTTAGAAAATTTATCTTTATCTGTTCTGACTTAAGTATTCAATAAGTTCTGTTTAAATTTCATAAAAACCCCCAAAGCTTAGCTTCAGGGAAATATCTTAATCTTCAATTTTTTGTCCACGATAAGGTGTTGTTGAAATCCACGGAAAAGCATTGATAGTATCTTTAATGTTGTAGAAGAGTGAGGCTTCCATCTTTTCTTTTGTCAAGAAAACAGAGAAATATACGGAATCTGTTTTCAGGTCATTCTTTTTTAATAAAAAAACAAATCTTGTTCCACCGTCGTCTTCAAAATATTTTTGTTTATGAACCTTAAAACTAATTTTTTTTTGTTTAAAATAATTCTCAAAATCCTGTAGTGCTTTGAACTTCCTTTCTTTTTCATCCTTATATATTTCTACATAGTCTCTATATAGTATAGTATTATTATTTACTAAATAAGCTTCGTATTGTCCATTGAAATTATTTTTGATATACTTATAAAAAATACGATAATCAAAATGATCAAATTCTGGTATTAGAGACTTTGCTTTACCTTTTTCTTTTCTACTAGGTCCTATAGGAGAATAAAGATAATAATCTGGATAAGAGGGATTGAATGTAGAATACTTATAATACCCTTTCTTTATCTCATTAATATCAGGATTTAAGACAACTAAATCATCATGTATTACCTTTACATCGGTATTTTTGCAAGAATATAATATTATTAATAAAAATAAAGTTAAAATCGGGTATCTCATATTATTTCTTTTTTATTTCTTCTGTCAATGTTGTCTGGAGCTCCATAAAACTCTCTAAAGCACTAAATTTAGACAATTTATCTTTGTCCATCCCAGATTCCAATACTTTACTTTGTTTTCGTCCTTCCCATTCCTTTGTTCCGCTACCATCCTGTATTTCAATCAATTTGTTAGTATAATTGCTATTGTAAACATCTGAAATTATTACTGGTCCTCTATATTCAAAAAGGCTGTCAGTAAGCTCATATTCAGAATCTACATCACAAAGGAAAGCAACCAGCCCTAGAGATTCCTGCAAAACCTTTACAAAAGGTCCTAATTCCAGCTCGTAAGGGACTGCTGCTAAAGATACTGTATTTTTTACAATGTCAAGATACTTTTTTTCTTTATGGGCAATGGCATAGATAAAATTCATTTCACTGCTTTGGTTAAACAGGCAGACCTCCTTTATTTTTTTGAAAAATTCGGCATTAGGATTCATTTTAAAATCTTCAAACCCTTCTATCCTTAGCAGCCCCTGATCTATGATTTCCTGATGCAGCTGTAATCCCTGTGATTTGAACCGAGTTTTAAAATCATTCTCAGTACGTATCTTTTTTTCTATCCTATCATCTGTAGCACTGGTAGGGCTTCGTTGTACAATCTGGGCATAATATTTCAGTTCCTGGTAATGCCCCTGTACTATTTTCCCTCCACGGTCTATGTAAAGTGTGCAGGTCTTTATAATCCGATCACGGTATGGATTAGCACGACTAGCATTATCTCCGCTATATATATTTCCCTTATTATCTTCTATCCAGGAAATTGCAGTGAGGTGTGCATTAAGAAGGTCCTGATACTCCTCTCCAATGTCCATTTTAATTTTGCTCTGTACTTTGGTAAAACCCAGGCAAAAGCAAGTATTACTGCTTTCCTCATAATTATTAACATCTGATTCCGGTTGGTTTAGCACCAATGTTTCTGGTAAATATAGCATGGCTTTAAGGTTTTAGGTTGGTTTTGTTTAAAAGTTGTAAGTCGTATAAAATAGCATCGGGATTATCATCCTGAAAACTATGGATAGCTCCGGCATTGTTTTTTTCTACGGCAATAGAGCCTAGTAAGAAAGGGCCCCTGTAATTGAACAGTTTTTTAGAAAAAGATACCGCCCCCAATACATCGTCAAAAATATACCCGAAAATACCTTGTATTTCTTTAAATACCCCAAACTGTTTATTCTTGATAATTTCAGTAAGGAAAGGATAGTCATGGGCAGCTGATTTGCCAGCAATAGTAGATAGGAGATTATCATCTTCTTTATTAGCCAGGGCAAAAGAATAAGAAATATCTGAAGTTCTGTTGAAAATACTGGCTTCCCTCAGTATGGATGCAGTCCTGTTGTAGAAATCCTTTAAAGAGCTGTTGGCCTCAAAATCCATATCCCTGATATTATCCAGCAGGATAAGCTTTTTCTGCAAGAAGATTTCATCATGAAGCTTTTTTCCTTTACTTACAGACCCCCAACTGCTTTGGCTGACAGAAGATTTGCCTTTACCTGTATTGCCCCTAAGAATTTCCCTTTCCGGACCGGATTGTAAATTACACCTGTAAGCAAACAGATCCATTCTGGCATCAACGAGTTCTCCTCTGTTGTCCATCCATACATTAAGCAGGTACATCCAGTTATGAAAGCCTTCTTTACTTCCATTTCCTATATTGTACGCTTCATATTTTATAGCTGCAGTAAATCCTGTCAGAAATGTATTGGAATTATTGTTTGCCTTTGCATTGATTCCGTAACATAAGTATCCTATATACTGACTGTACACATCAAATTCTTTCCACGGTTCTGGATGAGACATATCCATATCTTTTGTAGAAAGTTCCTGTCTCCATTTTTCCAGAATAGACTTATAATCTCCTAAAACCACGTTACTTGTGGACAGTAATTCGTCATATTTTTGATGTTGAAAGTTCTGGACTTCAGTTTTAAATTCCTGCAATTTAGAGCCCAATATTTTTTCAGTTTTAGAATCAATGATATGAGCTTTTACCCTGTAGGTATCGGATGAAAAAATTGTATTTTGTAAATCAGACTTTGGTGGTTCTTTCAGAATGATTTCTATTTCTTTGGTTACAGGGTCTGCTTCATATACTTTATTATTTACAGAAATCAGCAGCTTCTGTGTTTTAGCATCAAAATTTTCAGTATTGACTACTACGCCATGGGTAGCTTTTCTTTGTTTCTGTACACTTTCGGGAAATTGTATCAGCTGAATATCGGCTATTTTTGTTTCCATTATTTCGTTGTTTTTAGCTGTTGGCTTCCGGTGGCTGTCAAAAGCCAGCCACCGGTTACCAAAGCCAGGTTACTTATTAAAGTTTATGAAGTGCAATGAATACATCAGTGGTACTGTTTTCAGAGATTACCACTTCACTGTTTTTATATCCATCAACGGCAAATTGAGTTTCAGGGAAAACATTGTTGGCATCTATATTCAGCTCATATTTCCCAACAGGGATTCTTTCTATGAGCCAATCTCCTTCTACGTTAGAAAAAGTAAAAGTATAGGTACTTCCATCCTCCCGTTTCAGTACAATTTTAGCGGTCTTTCCTCCAGCACCTTCAATAAACCCTCTCAGGTTTCCAAACGTCTGGGTTTCCCCTCCTCCCATTTGAGCGTCAACAGGTACAATCTGCGAAGATTGCGGAACTTTTGTAGGGTCTTCATAATCCGAAAGGTTATCATCAAACGGAAGCGCTTTTGTCACATTCAGACCAATAGACTGCGCCTGAAGAATAGTAAGAGCTGTTGGCAACCTTGTCGCCCATGCCTTACCATATTTCTCGCCTTCCGTTTTACGCATTTCTTCTACAATGGATAAGAATAAAGGATCATCAATTACAGGAACTTCTCCTGTATTCCAGATCTGCCCTGTGGCCAGGTAATGCCTTACGGCTTCTTCAAAGCCTGGTCTTACAGTGACAATTACCCTTGCCATTCCCGACTGCATAAATGCCCTGAACGTAGGATCATTATCATCAAACTGGTACATCTTATCCCAGTTATTCCTGTTTCCCCAATAGTACGGATAGAAATAATAACTCATGATTTCCCATTCGAAAGCCTGTTCCATAAACTTCACAAAAGCAGTATAGCTGTCCAAAGTGGAATCCAGCTTTACCTCTGTATTGAGGAAGCTCTCCTCTGCGGAATCTGTTTTATAATATTTATTTTTCCCAAAAGTAAGTGCTGCCGAAGGATCCTGGTTTATCATATAAGAAATACAGTTTCTTCTCAAAATCGTATTTTCTATCTGTCTGTAGAATCCCGGATTAGAACCTTTGATCTGTACTCCCTGAGCCTGTATAGCCGCAAGATCCTGCTCGTATTGGGTTTTCGCTTTTTCGTAGGCAGCAATGATTTTGTTGAAAACCTTTTGCAAATATTTAATTTTTCCTTCTCTGTTTAATTCACAGGTAATAGTAACGTTAGCTTCAAAAGAATAGAACCTATCCGTTGAAATACTTATAGGTAATAAATTGGTAATACCTACTAAATAGCCTGAAGTATTAAAGTTCCCCGGAGCACTGCTGTCTGTAATTACTTTTTTGTCTCCGATACTTACGTTTAATAGTGCTCCTGTGTATTGTTTTCCACCATAATTAATGGTATATTCTGTTGTAACATATCCTTCAGGAATTTCCAGATCTTTTTGTAAGCCTACCGCACTGGTGTTTGAATTAGACGCTCCTTCCGGAACCAAATCTTTTCCGTATGAGAACCCTTTAGATAAATATATTTTACCGGCAGGAATGGAATCTACTTCTACATTGTAAACCCCGGACCAATATTTAAGGATGACATCTCCTGACGTTCCGTCCAAAGCCATATAGTTTTCCATTTTGTTTATAGATGATGTTCTCGGGTCTACAGGCTTTATAAGCATATTCTCTGCATTTTTAGAAATTTTCATTCCCAGGCTATGCAGTTTTGCCGGTTCAGGAATCATAAATTCAAACATCATTCGTTTGCCATAGTTGTAGATCTGGTTTTTATAGACCTTATCGACCCAGCGATAAACACCCACAACATGTTTGTCTCCTTTTCTGTTGTCAAACTCATGGATGTTGCTCTCTTCAAACTCTTCAATCATTTTCTCAGTACGTTCTTTATGTACTTTGGTAACAACTCTGTCAGTAGCTTTTTGGGTAATTTCTTTTGCTTGGGTCATGGCCTGACGGGTATTCTCTTCTTTGGAATTATGCGTCGAGAACCCGCCTGCAACACCATAATTAATAGAGCCGCTAGGATATGTATTATGACCGTTTACATAAGCAGAAATATTAGCATCCTTTATATCCTGTAAAGCTTTTGAGATTTCGCTTTGAAGCTCAAAACGATCAGTAGAAGAGGTGTCCCGCAGCTGTTCTTTCTCCGTATCTGAGGATTCCATACTGGTAATTTCACTTCTGGAAGTTTTCTTGGTAGATTTTTCTCTGCGCTCCCTTGCCATAACGTTTTCGATGTGGGCTACCTCTCCCTCTACATAGCCTTGCAGCGATTGCTCTACTTTAAGATAATCTGCTACCCCGATATTTTTCATCCCAAATCCCGACGGGATGAATGCTCCCGGGTTGACAGGGGTAAGAGGGATCTCTGGATCTACAGGCTTTTCTACAGGTGCAAAGGCGGCACTTCCTTTAAAAACAGCTTGTTTCAGAATTCTGTCAATATCAGAAGGGTCTCTGGATAGTGTTACATTCAGAATATACGTTTTTCCATCATCTAAAACCACCTCTCCCTGTAAAACAAAACCTCCTGTATTTAGGGTCTGAGAAGCAGGAATGCCTGTACCATTATAAAAAAGGTAGTTGATCCCATTGACAACCTGGAATATATTGGAAGACGAAATTTCCGTTCCGTTGATCGTAACTTTATACGTTCCGGACACGATAGTATGGGTATAATTATCAACTGTTAACATGATAAACCAGTCTGAATATCCCCTGTTATAAGTTTTTACGCTATAAGGAACAAACCCGTTTTTGTTTAAAGAATCTGCAACAGGGACTAGGACTCCGCCCACTGAGGCAGAAACCTCAGGATTAAGCTGTGTATTGTCTAATACCTGTTGTTGTAAGAGTTGATTATTTCTGGCAACAGCCTGCAGCAACTCTGAAAAAGTAGAAATTCCCTTTAAGGCTTCACTTAGTGAAGCAGTTTCAAAGATTCTGTTTAATGCCGCTTTATTTTCCCCGTTCAAAGCACTTTCTAATGCTGTGCCATCAATTTCATTTCTAAAAGTAAAACTGAATTCAGGAAGCGAAGGAACAGGAATATAAAGTCCTAAAAGCTCTTCTTTTAATTTATATAATTCATCTTTCAGCTCGGTATTCCTTGCAAATAATTCAGGGTCTGAAATACTTAGGTCAGTAATATACTTAATTCTGTTTTCAATGATGGATTTCCGGTTTTCTGTCTCTGATACCTGAGCCTGATATTCTGTCTGAATTGGTTTTATACTAGCCTGGTAACGGGCCTGGGCATCATTATAGGATTGCTGGTATTCTTTCTGGTAAGCTTTTGCTAATTTCTCTAATGAAGCAGTTAATACCTGATTGGCCTGTAGGTTGAAATTTGCCTCTGCAAATTTCATGTTCTTTTCATTGTAGAGTGTATTTGAGCTGCTCTCTACAATTCTGGACGTAGTGCCATTTGCTGCAGAACCAACATCTGTTTTGAATAATTCTTTTGGAAGTACTACTTTAGCATTAATGATATTTTGATAAGTCTCATCTTTTCCGTCATAGAAGTTAAGAATATGAGATAGGTGTAATAACTGCATGATGAATTCCTTAGCATAGAAATCTTTTTGGGTAACAACCTGGTAAACCAGGTTATCCCATAGTATAACGTCTATTGCAACAGTACCATATGCTGATTTACAGGTATTAATTTTACTGTCAAAATCTGTTTTGGAGGCTGTGGCTTTATTCCTGGCTACCCATACCATAGTTTCATAAAAGTTTCCAAACAGTACTTTTAAGTTGGCTTCTGTATATATATCCAATGGAATAGAATGACTGTCAATTTTGGAACAGATAGCTGAGAGTGTCCTCTCAGTAGCTAAATTAAAATCAAAAACACTTGAAGATTTTAGCTTGGGATCTCTGAAAATAAATCTTTTATTCAGGTCTTTAGGATTGGGAAGTTCAGCATTACGCATCGTAGCGAATCTGAAAAGCGTCTGTGACGCATTGCTATTTATTGACATTTGTGTAAATTTGTATAGTTTTATAAATGGTTGAAATTTGGGACTCTTTTTAGTAGAGCTATCCTTGGTTTCAGCCTTATTTTTTTAGGTGGTTTTCAGGCTGATTATCTCCACCGTGAGTTTTAAAATCTAATTTCATTTCTGTGTCATTTATATATTGCAAATATCCATCGAGGGAGCGACAAAACTTGACGCATTATAATTTTATTTACAAAAACAATGAGGATATCCTAAAAGTCAGGCATATCTTTTTGAGAATTAATATTTGAATATACTTCCTGTATAGAGGTACGTACAAAATCGACCAAATGAGAGGCTGCCCAAACTTTTTGGGAAGTCTCATTAAATATTCAAGCTGAATTAATTTATATTTTATTTATACCTTTAGATTTAATAATATTCTACATTTAACCGAGTACTTTAGGAGTTAAATGCTGATAATTTCACCATCCGAATTCTGCTTTTATAATCCAGCAGAAAGATATTTTCCTTCAGGAGTACAAACTTTAGCTACGGTTCTCCCGTATCGATCTCGATCTGTTTTATTTTACAAGAGCTGTGAGGGATTACTTCCTCTCCATAGAACCACCTACCCAATACTCTTTAGAACAGCCTGTGAAATAGCACCTCAGTACGTTCTTCTCAATCTGATCAAAAGTAAATATCTATGGTATGGAGAAACAGCCTATAATCAAACATCCTATAAATGATTATGGTAAAAATATGAGGAAAAGAACATTTTAAAAATAATAAAAAAGCAGTTCCTAAAGATGGTATATTTACAATACACTTATCACAATTACTCTAGGATTTACCTGTAATTTATTCTAAAAAAATTATAATTACTTCTTCACTTTTTGATAAGAGACAATTTATTCCATTATATAACATTTGATTTTATATATTTGCTTACAAATTAAAATAACGTCAAGCGTAAGCTATCGTTTTGGTACATAAAGCCGCGAACTTTAAAATGATAACCAAAAATGATAGACTTACGCCCATGCTTATATGGCGTGGGCTAAGTCTTTCTGGTTATCGGGTACTTCGCGGCACCTATGTACGGATTGATATTAGTTCCACGCTTTTTTATTAACAGGCATGATACAAGTTTTGACCGCAACAACTACCCAACAGGAAGAAGGAGGAGCATTATTTTTAAAAATAATTCTGTTTATATATTTCCTTCCTTCAATGATAGCTTTAATTAGATTACCATTTATAAAATTTAAATTCATTACGGTGTTAATGATTAACACATTTTTTGGATGGAGTGTTTATGGATGGTGGATAGCCTTTTACAAAGCAACATCAAGCGCAAAAGGATAAATTTGTAACCTAAATTTATGTAAGAATACAAGACCTCTGATATAATATGGTAAAGGTAATTTTGAAAGTACACAAAACTGAAGTTGACCCAGTATTGAGTAAGCTCGTAAAACTGGGAATTAAAAATATAAAAATTAAAAAAAAACGAAAAAGCTTCAATCTTTTTCGCTATAAAAACACTTTTGAAGATACTATTAACAAATTGCATGATTAAATACTATCATTCAATTTTATTATTGTCATTGAGTTCTAAGACTCCAGTGACAATTATGATATAATCTCTCAAATTGCATATTAATATGACACCTATATTCAATGTACTTCTCAAGTTACCTATTATCTTAAAGATAAAAGATATTCATCTAATGCTTATAAAGATACTGTATGGGGTAAAAAAGAATGGCTAGGTAAAAACGCTATTCCTAAACCTTTGCATATGTATAAATCAAGATGAACGAAATTTGCTTCTTAATAAACCACTCTCATGAGCCTGCGGGTAAGGTTTTCTATAAGTCATACTGACATCTTCTTTAATCTGTCTGTGGATATCATATTGCTTCTCCTTATCATAAGCATATCTAGGATCAGGAATCATTGGCATTTTGGCCATCTTGTGAATGGTAATGGTTGGAAAATGAAAATCAACTTCTACTGTTCCTAATAATAAATAGCATCCTCCGCCTTGAAAGTCGTATTTTTTCAAACTATCAGGAAAATGGGCTGTATCAAAATAATCACCATTCACATCGATCCATGTACCAAAATACATGGTCCCCTTTTTCGTTGGGACATGTTTTCTTGCAATAAGATAAGCTAACATTTTTACTTGTCTCTTATGATATTGAAGTAAATCTTTTACAAAAACAGATCCTCTATATTTGGTCTTTAGTAAATCAAATGGGCTGCAAGAAATAGGAAAGCCTATCAGCTCGATTTCATCAAAAGCATCCTCAAACTGTTCTCTTTTTAATTGTGGAAGCTTGAATTCTTGAACAGGCTCCTCAATCAGCATAAGTCCTCTTTGTTCAGGTTTAAAATTCACTAATAATATCCGGGCTTCAACCAATAGCTCATTTTTGGGCTTACCCGTAAATCTGAATGCACCAATAAAGATCAGAATCTGTACAGTTTCAATACCAATAGGAATGCGTCTGATAAAATCTTCCAGAGACTTGTACTCTCCATTTTGCTCACGTTGTTCAACAATACCATGAGCAACTTTTGTTTCCAGTCCTTCCAGAAGCATCAGCCCCAAGTAAATATCTGTTCCTTTAAGGGTTGTTTGATATTCACTGGCATTAACACACGGAGTCTGAATATTCCCTCCTGACATTTTTGCTTCATGAATATATACTTCTGTACGGTAAAAGCCTCCCTGGTTATTAATCACAGAAACCATAAACTCCAGCGGATAATATACCTTTAAATAAAGACTCTGGTAGCTCTCCACAGCGTAGGAAGCTGAGTGAGCCTTACAGAAAGAATATCCGGCAAAAGACTCAATCTGTCTGTAAGCTTCAGCAGTTAATGGTTCAGAATGCCCAAGCTTTCTGCAGGAATCAAAAAAATTCGCTTTAACCTCTCTGAGTTTCTCAATTGAACGGCCTTTTCCACTCATTGCCCTGCGTAAAATATCTCCATCAGCTAGAGATAGTCCTCCAAAATACTGTGCAATCTTCAGAACATCTTCTTGATATACCATAATGCCATAAGTTTCCTTCAGGTGCTCTTCAAATATGGAATGAAAATATTCAAATCGTTGAGGATGATTGTGCCTGAATATGTATTCACGCATCATGCCACTTTGGGCAACTCCGGGACGGATGATAGAGGAAGCAGCAACCAATGTTCTATAATTATCACATTTTAACCTTCTTAAAAGTCCTCGCATTGCTGGAGATTCAATATAAAAACACCCAATAGTTCTTCCTATCGATAGATACTTATTGGATTTCTCTTCATCCTTCGATAATTTTGTATTTCGAATATCTACGGTAATTCCTCTTGTTTTTTTAATGAGATTCACAGTGTCATTAATTGTTCCCAATCCTCTTTGGGAAAGAATATCAAACTTTTCCAAACCGATGTCTTCCGCAACATTCATATCGAATTGAACAATTGGAAATCCTTTGGGAGGCATTTCTAATGCTGTATAATTGGTGATTGGTTCTTCTGAAATCAATATTCCACAAGCATGCATGCTTCTTTGGTTAGGAAATTTTTCCAATAACTTACCATACCTCTGCGCCAATTCCACTACAGAATTTTGATCATGCCTTTCCATTGATTTGCTTGTCAAGTCATCCAGTTCTTCCTTCGGTAGGCCAAATACTTTTCCAACTTCCCTAAAAATTGATTTGTACTTAAACTCAACATTAGTTCCACAAAATGCAACATGGTCTTTTCCATATCTGTCGAAAATATATTCTAAGATTGTATCTCTGTTTTGCCAACTCCAGTCAATATCAAAATCTGGAGGGGTCTTACGATTAAGGTTAAGAAACCGTTCAAAGTAAAGATCAAGTTCCAGAGGGCAAATGTCTGTGATTCCTAGACAATAACTGACAATGGAATTGGCACCACTTCCTCTTCCCACATGCATAAACCCCATGCTATTGCTATAACACACAATATCCCAAGTAATAAGAAAATAGGAACAAAAGTTAAGCTCATCGATAACCTTCAGTTCTTTTTCTACTCTCTTTTTAGCAATTTCATGGTTTAATCCATATCTTTTTTCCAACCCTGCATAAGCTAATCTGCGGAGAAGTTTCAAATCATCTTCTTTTGATTTTGTATAAAATTTCTTGTTCTTAACTTCTTTAAAATCAAATTCAAAATAGCATTCAACAAGAATATTCTTTGTATTTTCAATAATCTGAGGGTATCTTTCAAATGCTTTTACAATTTGCTGCTTAGCAATAAAATATTCAGATCTGCGGCAAGCATCTCTTTTGGTAAGTTTAGAAAGCAAAGTATTATTATCAATTGCTCTTAGGATCTTATGCAGTTCATATTCTTCATCAGTACTAAAAGTGATAGGATGAAAAATAACCATTTTAGAAATATACCTTTCATATTCAGGACGGATCAGGAAATTCAATTCCTCCATTCTTACTCCTATATATTCATTGGCTTTCAATTCTGAGGGAATATTACTCATCGGATAAACAATTAATACCTCCTTAAATTCAGGAGCTATTTCAGATAGTTCTTTATCATCACAGTTATGACCTGTAATGACTTTGTTGATCTCACCAATTCCTGAAAATCTTTTGGCAATACCTACATAAAGAAGTTTACCATCCTTTCTAACTTCAATCCCGGGAATGGGTTTTATATTAAACTTTTCACATTCTTTTTTAAAATCATAAATTCCGGTTACTGTATTGATATCAGTCAATACCAGTTCTTTGGCTCCTGATTCATACGCTTGTTTTACCAATTCCTCGATGGATAAAGTTCCATAACGAAGGCTATGAAAAGAATGACAGTTAATAAACATGTTGAAAAGATTTAAAATTATTTTCCGAAATCAAAACCGGATGCCCGTCCTACAGCATCGGATCCGAAACGGTTTTTGATATAATCCATGGTTTGATATAAACTCATCTGCTCCTCAGTATCTTCAAACAGATTCATCTGGTGATTTCCATGAACAAGACCTGTAAAACGAAGCCCTACCAAACGAAGCCTCATTCTTCTGGTATACGCCTTATTGAACAGTTCCAGAGCAACTCTTGACAAGGTGTGATCTGCAGAAGTATAAGATACTTTGCATTGCTTGGTTTCCGTATCGAAATTGGCATATCTTATTTTTACCACCACTGTAGAAGTCAGCCATTTTTCATGTCTCAATTGATAGGCTAACTGTTCTGCCATTCCTGAAATCAATCGTTTTAGCTCGATAATATCCATAGTATCATTGGAAAAAGTCCTTTCAGTTGAAATAGACTTTCTTTCAGAATAAGGAATAACAGGATTCTCATCAATTCCGTTGGCTTTTTTCCAAAGTTCTTTCCCGTTGGCACCAATCATTTGCTGCAGAACAAGTACCGGCATTTCAGATAAGGTATGAATCGTCCGGATCCCTATTCTTGATAGCAACTGGAAAGTCTTGTCACCCACCATTGGAATTTTTTTAATGGATAAAGGATTTAAAAATGGTTGCACTTCCAATTCTTTGATTTCCATTCTGCCTACAGGCTTAGCTTCTCCTGTACCAATTTTTGAAACAGTCTTATTCGTTGATAGTGCAAAGCTTATTGGAAGGCCTGTCTCTTTAGTAATGGTCTCAGCGATTTCTTTTGTCCATTGATAGCATCCAAAAAACTTATCCATTCCTGATAAGTCCAGATAAAACTCATCAATACTTGCTTTCTCCATCAGTGGAACTTTCCCCTGTATAATTTCAGTTACGGTATGAGATAAATTTGAGTACATTTCATGATCGCCCCGGATCACTTTTGCATCAGGACACAATCTCACTGCCATACGGATTGGCATTGCTGAACGAACTCCAAACTTTCTTGCTTCATAGGAACAAGAAGCAACTACTCCACGGTCTCCACCTCCTATGATAAGAGGAATACCTTGAAGCTGAGAGTTATTACGTCTCTCACAGGATACAAAGAATGTATCAAGATCCATATGTACAATTGCCCGGTTCACGTTACAAAATTAGAGACTATTTGTCCCAAAATGATTATATTTGCTGGTACAATTTGTCCCAATGTCAACTTTTGCAGATAATATAAGGTTTTTGAGAGGTAAGCGAGGCCTATCCCAACATGCTTTTGCTAGTGATATTCTGATCATCAGCAGAGATCGGTACTCCAAATACGAAAGTGGTCGCTCAGAAGCGCCCTACGACGTTTTAATAAAAATTTCGAAGTACTTCAATGTAAGTATTGATCTACTTCTTACTGTTGATATTCGAAAATATCCATTGGAAGATATCCTGAAACTTCCTGATAATAGAATTGTCTTACCTGTTGTGGTAGACCAATTAGGAAACAACAGCATCGAAATCGTTCCGCAGAAAGCATCAATGGGCTATTTATCCGGCTACAGCGATCCAGAATATATTGAAGGATTGCAAAGAATTACACTTCCTTTTTTAACTAACGGAAAATACAGGGCTTTTCCAGCTCAAGGGGATTCCATGCCTCCTTTTAAAGATGGATCTTATATTATCGGAAAGTATGTTGAAAATATTGAAGATCTAAAACCTGGCAAAAGCTACATATTTGTTACCTTCAATGATGGGATTTCTTATAAAAGATTCAATGCTAAGAAGAAAAAATCAATTATCGTAGCAGCTGATAATCCTTTTTATCAGCCTTATGATATTCCATTAGAAGACATTGTGGAGATATGGCAATATGCTTCGGGTATATTTCCAGAGGATTTTGAACCTGACAACAGAGATCATAACGTAAAAGACATGTTTCTGGAACTACGAAAAGATATTCAGAGATTAGAAAATGTAGCATTTAACGTCAACAAACAATCTCATAAAAAAGTCTAACCTGCCTTTTAGCTGGTTAGACTTTTAAAACTATTGATTATTTACGTCATTACTCAGTATAACTGTCTATTATCCTGTTATAGTATGTCCACTGATTTTCATTAAATCCGATACTATCATCCAAATCTTTTATATACTCTTTTATAGGAAGACATGGATTAAAACTTGTAAAGAAACTCGAAAAATATTCCTTCATATCTTGAGTTTTAAACCCAATAATAGCTACTTCCAAATCTCTTGACCCTGCTATAGCCCATTCATCAGAATTACTTGAGAACAAAGCAATATCATTTGAACTGTAACCTATGGAGTCTATTACATTATTATCCGGTTCCTTATAAAGAATATCTTCAAATTCGTTAAAATCGGTTGAAGTACTAAAGCTAAAAACATTATACTTATTGAATGATAGGAAATAATTTTCTGGTGAAGGATTGATAGTATAAAATATTATCTTTTCAGATTTTATACTTATTAAAAACATAACCAAAGTATCAAAAAACGAATTATCAAAAATATAATCAAAATCAAAAGCTAAATAATATTTTAATTCATTATTAAATATATTATTCTCTATCTCTTTATCAGAATTGAATAATCGTAGAAACCTACTTCTATAATCTTCAAATTCTTGTTTATTTTTTACAAAATCAATCATTGTTATGGTTTTAATCTTATTTTAATGTCTGTTTTTCCTTTTCCATCAGGACTTTTTCTAAAATCTGCTGTTGGGCTTCCTTCTTTACTATTCCGTCTCACCGTATAAGATTTTCCGTCTTTCGAATAAGTAGTTCTCTCTCCATCTGAAGAAGTTGTTTTTTCAAATCCGGATTCTTCTAAATTCTTTTCAAACTCTCCCTGAGAGATATTCGTTTCCCTGTTGTTAACAGCTCTTTTACCAGTCTTTGATTCATAAAGCGAATTTTCTCCATCTTCTTGAGGAACATCTGTTCCATTCACATCTTCTTCAGCTGCATCTTCTGTTTTCATGCTACCATAACCAGCACCAGGATCTGCAATGGTAGTATATCCTGTAGTTGGTGTACTAAGATGATTGTATGTCCACCAAACCCCCGCTGTTGCCAACATTACAGCTGCTACTATATCTGCGGGTCCAGGTGCCGGAGAATCAACTTGTGAGACATATAGGGCCATCATTGCTAAACTACCAGGTCCAGAATTCTTGTTTCCTGCTTGACCTGTAAAGGTTATTTCCTGAATCTGAGTTTCACTCTCTCCACTTGGAAGTACATTAATTGCACTAACTCCCTCTGGACATTCAGGCGGGCACTTTCCAATCAATTCACCTTGCATACCTGTTGGATCAGCAAACTTTATTGGGTTATTCCAAACGTAACTATATGCTTCATGAGTATATTGACTCCTTGGATCAATTACACTCCATCTTCCCAAATCCGGCATATAGAATCTTGCGCCATAATCATACATTCCAGTCTCCTGCAATTCCTTACCATTGTATTTGTAACTATACAATCCTCCAAAATTAGAAAGACTAAACATTCCTGAGATGTGGTTTAACCCAAATGGATAATAGTCGTTTGTATCTGTTACTTCAAGAACTCCTGCACTGTTTTTGGCAAAACTTACCCTGGCATTGTCTAAATGATCTTTATACTGGTAAATATAACGGTTTTCTGTGAAACTGTAAAAACCTTCCGCTGTAGGTACAAAATCCAGTATCCATCTTGGGGGGAGTTCCAGATCAGGAAAAACTTTACTGATACTTCCATAAGCCTGTTGTTCAAAAGCAGACTCTGTACGACAGGTTATACATATTCCGTCACCTTCTCTATAAGTATACTGAAACCCATCTAAATAATCAGTTGTAGTGTAACTGGTTGAACCTCTTACAGGTCTGCTTGAATAGATTTTTCTAAGCTTAGTTCCGTCTGCACGGTAAAGATAGCTCAGACCTATATACATAGGAAGCCCAAACTTGTTATCCTGAATTGAATAGGAGTTGGGTAAATTTAAATAATTATAAACAATAGAATAGATCCCCTTATCATTCATAGTGGTCATATTTCCATTTGCATCATAATCAATCATATTATTCCCGCCTTCATACCCTGCATCATTCATGGCAGATTCTATAACTTGATTCAAACGGTTTCCTGTGTATTTATACTCCAGGTTATCTACCAAAGTAGAGGTTCCTCCCGATACAGGAATCGCATTTCTTTTCAAGGTATTGATATTTCCGTTCAGGTCATAAGTAAGGTATTCATCAAAATTACCATTAGCAGGATTAGTGGCATTAGGTTCTGAGTAGAAGCCATTTTTTAAACGATTCAGGGAATCATACTGATAATTATATCTTTTCAAAATATCTTCTGAAGAATTTCTCCAGTCTATCTCTGCAATATTTCCATTAAATCTGCCAGGTGAATTTGTGGAGTTTAATGGATTATTGTACTTTATTTCATATCCAAATAATTTTCCATTCAGATTAGAAGGATCATTGATTTTAGTCAACCACCCTCTGATATTATATCTGTAATCTACTGTTTGTAAAGGATTAATAATATCCGTTCCACCTATTTTTTTAGATTCAAGCTGGGTAAGTTCATTATACTTGTTCTGGGTAAGGATTTCAACAGCGTTGGCGTCTACCTGGTGTTTATGTACGAGCAGTCTGTTTTGGTTATCATATTCAAAATTTTCTGTGATTACCCTTTCCTGATCTGTTTCCAGCCTTTTATGCTTAGTGATTACAGTTTGGACTACTCCTACAAAATCCAGCCTAGATTCTGTTTTAGTATAACCGCCCAGATGATTAATAGAATGTGTACCAATTATTCTGGCCTTATTGTCATAATAAGTATAATTCTTTGTCCAGCTATCATCTTCAATATTTTTAACAAAACTCATTACTGGTAAATTCTTAGTACTTAAAATATTACCAATAGAATTATCTGTTAGTGTATTTGCACCCAATATGCTAGATGGAAAAACAGGATTAAAACTATAGGATTGATAAGTGTCATAATAGTTTATACTTAGTATAGTCATACTCTCTGTTGGAAAAGCATTTTTAGTGTAATACACATCCATCCCATTTATTGAAAACGGAGCAGTACTTCTTTCTTCATTATTCCCAGGATTAGCTGTCATGTTATTTATGGCAGTTTGCAAATCTACTCTAGTAGATGTATTAGCAAAAAATCCTGTATAGACAATCCTTCCAAATTTATCATACTTATTAAATAACCAACCTTTCTTTTTAAAGCTATTTTCTAATGTTCGTAAAGCTGGATCTTGAGTTAGTACCTTTCTGTTTTGCTTATCATAGATAATATACTCCCACCCTTTACCTGGTATTTTCTTTTCTACCAATCTACCTTTGTTATCATACTTATACTCATAATAAAGTTTTTCAAGTGTACTAGGCTCAACAGTTGGTGCAGAGGCAAGTGGTGGAATTACATATACTAATCGGTCATAATCATCATAAACATAATAAGTATCAGCATTTTCAGTAGAGCTCAATATCTTTCTAACTAATATTATTTGCTCTTTACTATTTTTAAATTTAATGCTTTTATTTCCATCCTCATCAATTATAGTGTTTTTATATAATTGATTTGCATCATAATATTGAAGAAGCTTTACCGAAGATTTATAAACTTTATTTATCGGATCCCATTCTGTAATTGTTTCGTATTTTCTTACATAATCTTCAAAAATATTAACATCATAACCAAATTGTACTGATTTCCCATCCCAAGCAATTCCTAGCGGTTTTTCCTGTTTTATTCTGTTTAAAGGTGAGTTTTCTATTACTGTTTCAGAGTATATTTTCTCACTTCCGTAAATTTCCGGATCAGTAGCATTACTTAAGGGACTAGAGTAAATAGCTCCATTCTGTGTAGAACTTTGTGGAACTGGAAGAAAGTTTTTGATTTTCCTTCCAGAATTATCATATTCTATATGTTTTACTATATCTCTTCCTTTTGGAGATCCCTTCACATTAATGGTTTGTTTAGGTGCTCCTAATCTGTTAAAATATTGTATCTTATTAATTTGCTTAGCTGTTGAACTACTCACATTAACAGGTTCCAAATACTTCTTTTCTTGTATATAATTTTCTTCTGTACTTGGAGAACTTTGCGCATATGTTACTCCAATACAAGTAAAAATTTTAATTAAAATTATAATTTTTCTCATCTGTTACTAGTTTTTATCGTATTCAAAATATAATGTTGCTGAACTTCCTGAGTTTCCACCTGTAGATCTTACTGTAACATCTCCTGCTGGTCCTAATGATACGCTCCATCCGCTACCATTGGAGGAGACATCTATGCTTTTATAAGAATTTGGTCTGCATAAGCTATCTAGTGTCCCTATAAACACTCCATTAGACCAATTGGGTGTAGATCCATTATAGCCGGTTATAGGAAAACTTAGAATAACTTTTATATGACCCAAAGAAGTTTCTTGAAAAGATGAGTAATAAATATCTGCAAGATGAGTGGGGGTAATAGTACATACATAAGGTTTGCATACCCCATTACTATTCACATAGTTTTGGCCATTAGCGTCAACATCATTTTGTGCCTTTTGATCAGCATCGGGTTGACTTAAAGTAGAAGTATACTTCCCTTCCGGAACAGTATAGAGACTTGGTTCTGGTAGAGTTCCTGGTCCACAATTAGCTCTCAGAAAACTTCCGCTTTTTGGATTACTGTAGAATATTCTTGGAGCGTAATTGTAATTATATTCCTTTAAAATGTTTCCTTCCTGATCAATGATTTTTTGTAATTTATTAGTAGTGTTATATTTATAAACAGTTTTGATTCCTGTCTCGTCATATTCTGTCTTTATTCCTATTAAAGTATTATAAGTATAGGTGGAAATTTTATAATTTTTAAATTCTGCCTTTTTTCTAAATATTTCTAAATTAGAAATTAAATCTCCTTCTGTTCCATCATTAACATGTAAATCCGACTTCTTAACAATATCCAGATTTAAATAAGAATTAGAATTATTAGGATCTAATGAGAAGGCTTGCATTACCTCTGCATAGGTTGCGCCTTCAATTTTTGCAATTAATGAGTTTTGGCCATATCCCCAAATAAAAGTTGTTGGGGTCTGTACAGAGTTTTTTACTTCAATAATGTTTCCCTTATTATCATAGCGGGTAAAGTAAGTCTTATCAGAATCATCCTGTGGGTAACCTTTTATTCTTTCTGTTAAATTAATACTCCCAGTAGGCGTATAAATAAATTTATCAATGTTGGAATTCGTAAATTTCCCATTTTTAAACTCTTTATTACCAACAGGCATTGTTTTAACATTCTCATCGGTAGACATCTGTTGGTTAAATTGATCGCCTTGTTCAAAGCTGTATAAAACTTCATTTTTATATGTATCTGCACCTAAGTAATCTGTAGTACTCTTTAACAAATTATAAGAATCCAGATAACTATAAACCTTATTTTTAGTGAGACTTCGGCTATTAAAAAAGTCAGTTGTCTTTACCTCTAATAGGTTATTACGATACATTCTGCTATCCTTTCCTACGGTAAACGAGCCTGTACTAGCCCCAGGAACGAGGTTGAACAATGCAGCAGGAATCTTTACATTAACTCCAGGTCCTGTATAATCAAAAGCAAAAGTATATGGTATGTTATTATCTTGTATATATTGCTGGTTCGCATCATACCTAATCATATCCATTATAGGAAAGTCCTTATTTTCTAAAGTATATTTATATTCTGTCTTTCTAATTAAATCATTTGAATCATTATATTCATTTCTTTCTAATAGTTGCCCCACGAGAGGATGTTTTAACATATACAAAAACGATTCTGATCCAACAGGAAAATAATAATTATAAAGATCAAAGTTTGCATTTGTAACTGTATTTATAGCAGTCACTTTTTGAGGATTATCACTTATGGAAGAATATTTTTCAAATATTCTTCCACCATTAGGGAGTTTCTCTGTTACATTTTCGTATTGAACTACCCCGCCATTATATGTAGTCTCTTTACCATATAGATTTTGCGAAAGAAAAGTTGTTGGAATTGTGCCTCCTGAATAGAAAAAATTTTTCCCATTGCTTATTATTGGGAGGTGAGCAATTTGCCCACCAGAATATTGGTATGTAGTAGTATAAATTTTACCACCATCAATTAAGTCGATACTTGCAATTCTTATACCTGCTCCAGATATTTGCTGCCCCTTCCAATTAAATGTATTGAGTTCGTAATTGAATTTTTGCAATCCTTGAGTTGCATACTGAATTGATTTAAGACTCCAAGCTCTTGAATCCTCTAATGTTGAAAGCTCTTGATTATATCCACCATAATTTACTACAACTGGAGATAAAGCTGGTATTCTTAATGTTGAATAGTATTCTAGGTTAATACCGCCTTGATTTTCCGTATATCTATATACAATTGGTTTTCTAGGCATTCTTTTATTGACATATTTTTTCCCATATTCTTTAGTTGGCCAATCTACAGGATCCCATTCATTATTAGATAATAAATATGACGTTGCAGAAGGGTCCAAAGGGGACTTATAACCAAAAGGATCTACATGATAAGTCCCTATTTTAGGTTGATCACGGTCTTCATAATATTTAAAAACCTGATAATCAACAACATTTTGCATTTCTGCATCAGAATATTTATAAACTGATGTCAATTTCAATCTACGGCACTGCTCCACATTATATGTCAAATTATAATCCGTACATTTTGAATCAAAATAACTGTAATTAAAAACGTACAACCACTTAAGGTTACCCTTATAATCCTTAATATAAACTTTAGACAAATAAGGGTCTTTATTGTGTCCTACCCAGTTTGTTGGACTACTCAGCAAGATGTCAAGAGATTTGCTGTCTTCCCTTCCATTAACATACTCAAAATCTATGATTTCTTTATCTGTTTTAATTTGGGCAATATTTTTCTTAATAAATCCATCATAATCATGATTTACAGCATCTTGTATTGAACTTTCTGCCTGATAATCTCCATCATAACCACGTCTTAGTACATTATATGTTGCTCCCTGCCTAATATAATCATTTATCCCACTATGCACCATGTATGAAAAAAGTACCTTTTTCTTCGTTACATTGTCTGTAATAGAACTAATATGATATTTATTAACATATCTAGTTACTTCGCTGGAACGTGTAGAGGAATAGTTTGCCCCAGAATCTGTTAGATGCCCTAAATCAGATGCATTTGATGGTATTTGTACCGAGAAGTCATTAAAGTCATAAGTAAAGCGATCTTTAATGATATTAATTTTTTGTACATCTTTATATGGCAAATAAATCTCATTACAACTAAAATTATAATAAAGAGCTAAAAAATACACTGGTTCTTTAGTAAGACTAGGATTACTAGGGCATAAATGCCCTACTGGATATTCGTGATAAAATCCATATTTGTTTACAAAATTAGGATCAAACCGTCCATAAGTAAGTGATATTTTTTGTCCATTAAATGGACTAACGTGTACTGGTTGTAAATTAGGATCAATATAAAATGAAGAGTTTAAATTTAAAAAATTCACATCATATACATCGGGTAAATCTCTATTATAAGATGGTATGGAGTTCGCAAAATCCATCGTAATAGACGAAAGATATCCTAGACAAAATTCATACAACTTATACAAACCAAAAGAATATTGTATATTTGATTTTGCATCATTCATTTTTACAATATTTTTATTGATTTCCCCTCCAGTGTTTAATGCCCAACCCAAGCCAACCTCAGTAGCAAATTGATCAGCCTTAACTCCTCCAGAATTATAAACAAGTTCAATCGGAATCTTCAATCCCTGAAAGTCAACTTCATATAAAGGAATTTTAACATTAGCCTTACCTACAACCTTGTTCAAGCCAAAAGGTTCTATTTTATTAAATTGGAATAAATCTCTGTTAGTATTGAGAGCTTGTGTATTATATTGAGAGCCATCATTATCAGTAGAATTTTTACTCGTAGATCCACCAGGAGATGATATTTTGTCTAAAGATCTAAGAACATCACTTTTGGCCATTGAGTCTATTACACTTTTTTGAGAATATATACTACCATAGCTATATAATAGAAATATTAAAAATATTTTTTTCATTATTTATCCTTATTTTTTTATCAGCTTTGCATTCGCTGTTTTATTATTATCAGTTTTTATCGTCACCAAATAAGCTCCCTGTACTAAAGCTTGCGTATTAATTTTAGTCACTCTATTCTTGGTTTCGAAGTTTTGAAGTTGCCTTCCGCTCATATCATATAGCATAATATCAGCTTCTTTGAAATCAAATCCGATTTCTACATAGGCATAATCAGTTACCGGATTTGGATAGACTTTGATATCGTATTTTGCAATTAAATCATTCACCTGTTTGTCACCCAACTTTACAATCTTCCAGTTTTCTTTCCCTAATTCTTTGGCACTGGTTCCTGCTAAAACAATTGAACCATCACGATTTAGTTTCAAGTCCGAAAGCCGCTCTTCTTTTTGCCTAGATTCTCCTGCTACATGCTTTCTCCACTGCTCATTGCCGTTGCAATCCAGATATAACATCCAGAAGGTTTCATCATCTTTTTCTATTCTTCCCTCGGCTTGGGTGTAACCACCTAACAGAATTCCTTTAGATTGATTGTCTGAAGAATGAATCACATTCATTCCCATCAGTATATCCCGATTTTTGAAATTGTAGGACTTCTGCCACTGCTCATCCCCTCTTTCGTTAAGAGCAATGATCCAAAGATCTGTGCCTTCTTCAATTCCTACGGTTTTGTTGCCAGACCTTTCTGATCTCGATTCCCCACCGATGATGTAACCATTTGATGTTAAAGCCAATGTTCTGATATGATCATCTCCTTTACCACCAAAGTTCTTTTCCCATTCTACTTTTCCGTTTTTATCCAGCTTAACGATCCAGTAATCCCCTTCACCGAAATTACTGCTTTGTTTTGAGACTGCAGATAGCAGGTTGCGGGTAGCAGTATCTGCAGCAGAAGATCTTGCTTCAGGATATCTAATCCCGGATCCCGAACCTCGGAACTCGGAGCTCCTTGAGTAAATCCCTAATAAAGCGCCACCGTCTTTTGTGGGAATCATCTTTTCCACTTCATCCAGGCCTTTTCCGCCTAAAATCAGCTGGGAAAGTTCCTTGCCATCCTTATTGATCCTGGTGATCCAGACATCTTTTGAACCATAGCCACTGGAAGAGTTCTGTACATTTCCGGCGACAAAAAAGCCTAAATCTGTACTTTGAATTACTGCTCTGGCTTCTTCATCAGAAGAGGTTCCCAACGTTTTCTGCCATAATTCATCCCCGAATTCATTGATTCTGATGAGCCAGATATCTGATCCGCCTTTGGATTCCTCTTTTTTATCTAAACCTTTCTCCGAATAGCTGGTTCCGGAAATTAAAAATCCACCCTCCTGGGTGCTTACTGTAGAAGATAAATAATCGTGATTGTCCCCGGAGAAATATTTTTCCCAGACTTCTTCTCCCTGCTGGTTAAGCTTAACCAGATGGAAGTCGTAACCGTTGTTCTGTTTGCTTCCCTGCTGAAGTTTATCGCTCTGTATGGAGCTTCCCGTAATAAGATACTGCTGATCGATGGTAGTGGTAACCTGACTTAGAAAATCCTGGGTAGAAGATCTGATATCTTTCTGCCACAGAACCTCTTGGGCAGACACCCCAAGAACTGTACATATAAGACATGCACTGAGATAAATCTTTTTCATTCCCGTGTTGTTTTGAGTTTAGTAATTAGCTTTTCAAATTTTGCACAAATTTAACTTTTTTAGTTCATATAAGTCGTATATACGTGATTTAATACAAAATATTTCCAAACATTAGGAAATCTTCTGTGATTCTATAGCCCTTCATTGATTCTACAAATCTACTACAGTACAACGACAGAACTCGACGCAAAATATTAAATACTTTACGCCGATATCAACTACGGTAAGCACTCAATGATTGCATCAGTAAGCCTTAGACAAACCAGGAATTTCGATTTCAGAAAAATAGATCATCATCCAGGTAAATATAGCTTGCTACTCACTAATGGTTCATTACTCATTATGAAAAGTGACCTTTAGGAGTATGGGATATAGAATTTCTAAATCAACAGTACTATGAAAGAACTGATTAATTTAACTTTCCAACTTCGATTGAAATAAGTTTTTTAAACTAACTTGAAAATGTTTAATCATTTCATTTTGTTATAATGGAGCTATCCTTTAAATTACTTTCCTTAAACAAATCTCCGAACTCTTTAATGATATATCTTTGATTAGTTGTATTTTCAAAAATCACAAACTTATCATTATAATATCTAAATTCAGCTTTAGGATACTGAGCTTTTACTTTATCCGTTAATAAAGAAATATTTTCTATAGAATTATAATCAAATTGCCTATCCAAAATATTTAGTAGTATCGAGAATAAAACAGCAGTGATAACAAGTTCAAAAATCTTTAAACTAGTCTTTGCATTTCCCATATTTTTATAAAGAAAAATGAAAAAAATATTAATTCCAAGTAGCATAAAACTTTTGAAGAGTTTATAATAATTTTCATCTACGAAATCCCTATAAATATTTAGTCCTAGGGCTAGCAAAGCAAAAAATAAAGTAATCCAAAATTTTATGTGTTGTCGTTTATCATTCTTAATAGCCAGATAAAAACCATATGAAAGAATTCCTATAAGATATAAGGGAGACCTAATAAGTATTAAAATACCATCAATTAGAAGCTGACTAATAGAAAAGTATTCTATAAGAGATGGAGAAAGTGATACTAATTGGTAAAGCTGCCCCAATCCCCCTAATAATGTAGGAACAAAAATAATAATTGCGAAATATTCCTTTAAAAATGTTAATATACTATTTGCAAGAAGTGCATCAAAAAATCTTTTCATTTTTTATTTATTATGTTATTCGAATAAATCAAAGTAACAAATAAACAAATTAAACTATTCATAAAATTACGGATTCTCGTAAATAACTATTTAAAGTATAGATCACCTGAAATTACTTAATAATATCAGGTTTCCAAAATCCTTTTAACTTCCCCTATTTTATCTCCTATCAATTTAGAGAATATAATTAATTTCTTTTGAGTAACGCTCTCATCAAATTTCTTTCTAGCATCTTTTCCTTTATAAACAACAACACCTCTTTTTTCTGATGTGTCAATCAGCTTTCTTAATTCTACCTTTTTCATATAAAATTTACTTATCAGGTTCATTATATGTGCTGATAGGAACCTGCCGCATATTTTTATTCTTAGCAATTCTCTTAATTTTGATTTCCTTAATCTCAAGTTTAAAAAATTCCTTTAACATAAAATCTAAATCCTTTTCATTAATTTTTAGAATAACCTTCATCATTGCATTTAGATTAACTATTTCTGATTTAAAATTTTATTCTTTTCGGTTTCAAATTCTTCTTCATTAATAATACCTTGAGAACGCAAATTATCTAATTTACTAAGCTGATCGTACTTATCAAGTATTAAAGGGTCTTGTGACTTTCGCCTAAGATTAATAATATTCTTACTTGAAAAAGCCTTTGCAAATGCCAGCCACCAACCATATAAAGTCCAGCCAAAAAAAAGATTAATAAATAATACACTGAAGAATTTAAACTTTATAATTGGAGTTCTAAATAAAGCTATTATAGTAGGAGCAAAATAAATGAAAAGAATTATTCTAAAAAAAAGAGCTTCTCCATCACTATGGCTTATAGCAGAAAGTATTACCAACATTATTTATAATTTATTTTTAATCTATTTCTCTTTATGTCAGCAGCCTCACAATAAAGAATAGGTCAAATATAAAACTTTTCTTAAAAAAAGCTACTAATAAGATACATCTTTTTAGTGGTAACATAACTGGCGCTTATTTCCAAGCTTTGTATTCTCTAATTGAGGCTATATGGAGGAAAAAGAATTTTTAAAGGAAGAAATCCTGAAGAAGCTTGGGAAAAGAATAAGAGAACTAAGAATAGCTAAAGGTTATTCTAGCTATGAATATTTCGCTTATGAACACAATATTTCTAGAGCTCAATTTGGAAGATACGAAAAAGGAGAAGATTTAAGATTCAGCACATTGGCGAAAATAATATATGCTTTTGATATGACTCTGGAAGAATTTTTCTCAGAAGGATTCGAAGAATAATAAAAAATAATCATATACTTCCTTTTGAAAGCGACTTTAGTTATAGTTGAAAAAAATAAAAAGTTTCTATAAAGAAACTTTTTATACAAATAATACTAGCTTTTAATATTTAAAATGTCATCTAATTTTTTTGAAAATTTATTAAAGTAAGATTCATTCACTTTTTCACCATTAGCATTTTTTAAAAGAACTAACATTTCTCTAATAACATTTTTAATACTAAGTGAGTTCTTCTCATTATTTCCTGAATTTAGCACCAACCAAGTAATATAAAAATCTTGGTACGACCTTCTAAAGGATCTAGAGTTTTTGACATTAAAGAATTCATTTATTTCGTCCTTTCTAGTTGTTTCATCGAACAATTCACCAAACTTATCTATTAATTCTTGTGTTTTCTCAATACTTTCCATAAACAACTGTTTTTCCACACTGTTTTCATCTAACTTTGTTAAAAAATCTGTAATTGCAGATTTATTTTTTATTCTGCAAGTAATTCGATCTATTCGTGGAAACAACCCTAATACTTTGTTATAAGGTTCATTTTTTTGTAAATGATAAACTAGATAAGACAGAATAGTTATTAATTCCTCATTCTCCATTCTATCAGTTTTCCCATCTGTTCTTTCTTTGCTATAAAACCAAGAAATATTTTCATCCGTAACTTGCTTAATCTTATTGATAACATCATTATCTACAGTAGAATTCCACATTTCAAAAGAATTATTATTAATAGGATAAGGCTTTTGATTTAATCTTATAAATAAATCAGTCGCCGAAAACCCTTCATTTAAACTCTCCTCAATTATAATCTCATCAATAATAAAGTCTAAGATTTTATCTTTTTCCAAACTCGATAAAGCCGAATATACCATTCCATTCTTATCCAATATTTTTAAACCTTTTAGTTTAAAATTATTATTAATAGAATGTGTTAACTCTCCATTTTCGTTTACATATTTTCGTCCTAAAAAAGCAATAATAGACAACAATCTTTGTTGTCCATCTATCACCTCCTTAACATTATCTTTCCTCTTAAATATAAATACAGGAGGCAAATTAATACCCAATAAAATACTTTCAATAATAGATGAAGCCTTATATACAGATATTTTTTCCTGTCTTTGATAGGAAGGTCGAATCAAATATTTGAAGGACTGCACGTCTGATAATATTTCCTCAATAGGTTTAGAAACAGGGGATGGCTTATTAATACGTAAACTTGCTAAATTCTTTAACACATCTTGAGCATCACTATCCGTCTGCAATAGATCTTTTAACTCATCTTTAAATTCCGTCTTTCTAATATATATATCAAAATTAAACCTAAATTTTTTTTCAAAAAATTGAGTAATATTAGTAAAGCGATCTATGATATTTTTATAATAATAAGCACTATCCTCGGCATAAACAAATTGATTATCTTTTAAATATTTTAATAAATCTTTCTGAATTTCAATTGGTTCTATATTAATGCCCTCTTGCTCTAAAATGCGAATTGCCCAAAGTACAGCTTCATTTATAAATCTATTCCTATGAACAAAATTGTTATTAATAAAAAAGTTGTTAAGAATAAATAATTTTTCAAGCTGATTTTTATATAGTACAAACTCTTCGGATAAATCATCCGATGAATTAACGAATGTTTCATATAGTATTGACAATATCTCATTTCTCCTAGCCCCTCTTGCATATTGAGATATGGGAAATTTTGAAAGAATAAATGAGCGTCTTAAGAAATCATTCATTTTCTCTATAATGTCAGCAGTAGCATAATCATTTGCAAAGAAACATTCTTTCAAATTGGAATAAAACAATTCATTGTTTTTGATTTCTTTTTCAAATAGTTCTGATAAGTAGTCTGTATCATATTTAGCAGCATCAACTTCTACAGAAGTCAGTGAAGTAATTCCAGTATTATACCTCCTGAAAATTTCTTTTTTTATTTTGTCTTCCAACTTTTCATCAATTCCTACAATTACTTCAAATTCAAAAATTCTAATATTAGAATTCCAGAAAATCTCTCTAACTTCTTCACTTAATTTATTATAGTTTTGTTTAGCAAGAGCAGGAAGTGATAATAATCCTTTTTCTGTTAAAGTGAAATCGTTTTCAATGAACCTTTTTAATGTTTCAAATCTTTGCCTACCATCAATTACTTCAATACTAGTACCTGATTTAAATAAAATTAAAGGAGGAATTTCAGTTCCTAAAATCACACTTTCGATGAAAAATGTTTGTTTAACATTATCCCAAACATAATTACGCTGATAATAAGGTTTGTAGTCTATTCTTCTAAGATTACGTTCACTTAAAAGAGTTTTGATTGATATTGTTCGAGGGGTAATCTTTAAACTACCTTTAAATATATCTATAAAATTTTTCTCAATTAAATTGCTCATATTACAAATTTTCTAAGTTTTCGACAACAAATAAAAACTCTATTTTGTGTTCTCCTTCAATAACAGAAACATCTATTTCTGATTCAGTGGGATTTTGATATTTAGAGAAAAATAAAATTGCATATAAATGTCGACAAATAATTTTTTTTAGTAATTCTTTACTAAGTCCAAGTTGATTATTAAAATCATTTATGTCTAATACTATGGAAAACTGAAACTTATCATTTATAACAAGTTTATGTTCTAATTGTACTCCCAATAATTGATATTTACTCGATTTTGAAATATCAGAACTTGTCTCTATACTACCATATTCTTTTAACCCTTCAATAATAAGATGTTCATTTGATCTTAAAAATTGCTCTAGCTTATACTTTTTAATCCCACTTAATCCGCATTCAAACTCAAGTTTATCTAATATATTTAGGTGTTTAAATATATAATACTTAATAACATAAGATCTTGCTTTAATACCTAAACTCGTTTGATAATTATAATTTAAAATTAATAATTCATCGTCAGAAAGTTGAGACCTTATTAATTTGAAGTATTCGTTTTTTTTATACTCGTCAATATTTGAAGAATCAACTAGAGCCATCAGTCTATATAAGGTTTTAAAGTATGGTGATAACTTATCCCTATTTTCATTATAAATCTCCAAATACTTTTCACAAATAATCTCAATAGATTTACTCATATTCATACCTTCCAATTCAACATCTCTTAATTTTTCAGTAAGCATTCCAAAAAAATTACTAGACTTATGGGAAATATTCAGTGAATTCTTATAATCATTTAAAACAGATAAATAAGAAAAGAAGCTTGCATCAAATTGCTGAGCCTTAGCAATACCTGATTGTTCTTTCAGTTCCTTATTTTGCAACCTATACAAATTAGTTTGCTCCATAATTAGCCTAGTTTGTTCCTCGTAAACTTTTCGAGTTTCTACAAGCTCTTCCTTTTGATCTTTAAATTCATTTACTTGTTGATTTAATGCATCAGTTTGCAAAGTAAGGTTTCTCTGATTTATATTAATATCTTTCCTCTGTTCTTTTAAAGCAACATAAAAAAGAATAACACCAGCAAGGGAAAATAAACTTCCAATAAAGCCGCCAATAAAATCTCCAAACTGCCCCATTATCGCCTCATCAAAATACCATTCAAAGTACCAGCTACCCAAAAAAAGATATAAAATAATTGTCAAAGCAATGATTGCCAGACCAAATATGCTCAATATCTTACCTGTCTTCTCAGAAAAAAAATTCTCATTATCAATTGGAGAATCGTCGTTTACTATATCATTCATATAGTTTTAAGAATAAAAATTGTTAGTAGTTTTTTATACAAATGGATTTAAAACCCTATTCCAAGGTTTTTTCAATTGTAACTTAGTAGGCAATTCCTATTAAATAACAATAAAGCCATATACAATGTATTTTGTAAAAAATAAAAAGATTAATCTTTAAATTGAGCAACAGCTATTTTCAAAAGATTTTTAAGAATCATAATAATATTTAATTTAAGAGGTTAGTTATTAGTTTTTCTTGATAATTAGTTGGTAGCTAAAGTTTATTCTATTATAAAATACTATAACTAGCGTTATATAGAAACGTTTCAATCCTAAAGTTAGGCATTATTATACATTCCAATTCGTAAAGAAATATCTAAATAATAGTAAGTATTTTTAAATAAAAATTCAATTTTTCTTTTTAAGCCACTTTTAAATTTATACAAAAATATCTTTTTTTATTAATTAAAGCACTACTACAAATACTTCTATTTACGTAATAGTTAGATTAGATCAGTTTAAGATACAATTTTAAGTAAAATTTTATAACTATAATTATGGGAAACCGTAAATATTATCGAAATAGAGTTATCAAAATATTCATTGATTATCAATCTCTTATTATCATAAACTATTCTCAACTTACGATTAAAAATAACTTTCGATAATCAATACTATAAATTTCATAGTCTACAACATAAGAACAGGCAATATTAATGACCTGTTGGCTCTTATAGTTATAAAGTTCAAATTTTGCAGAAAAGCTTTTTACATCATGCTCTTTAAAAAGATCTTTGTATTGAAATGCTGGGGCTGCCATAGGAATTCCCAGGTCTTTTGCCTCCTTACTTCGGGATACAACACATCCATCGTTGTTGGAAAGTACCACAACGGGCTTGCCTTCAAGGTTAGGATCCAAAGTCCTTTCACAGGAAACAAAGAAGTTATTGCAATCTACCAGCGCATACATGATGATTGTGAATTATCTATACAAAATTATTATTTTTCAGAAATAAAATCACTTTTTAATCCGGAATTAACATCACATTTAACACACTGAAAAACAATTGAATATTATTTTTAAATACGACATGTTTTGTCGCATTAGGAGTATAGCTTTGTTTTCAAAAACAATTTCTAAATTATTCTTTAGTGCTGATGGTTTTTTAATTAATATACGTCAAGTTTTGTCGCTTCCTGCTCCTACTTTTGTTTCAAATAATAAAGATTATGGATAAAGTAACATTGGAACGAATTAACAGCCTTCACCCATTGGTAAGAGATGAAGTGAAGCAGATTATCAGGGAATGTGATGAGGCCCTCACCGGTAGAGCCAAAGTAAGAATCACCCAGGGGCTAAGGTCTTTTGAAGAACAGGAAAAACTTTATGCAATTGGAAGAATAACGTCTGGTAAAAAGGTAACAAAAGCTAAAGCCGGGCAAAGTATTCACAATTATGGTCTCGCTGTGGATATCTGCCTTATAATTGATGGGAAAACAGCCAGCTGGGACACTGTAAAAGACTGGGATAATGATAAGGTTGCAGACTGGTATGAATGTGTGAAGATTTTTGCAAAACATGGCTGGGACTGGGGAGGAAACTGGAAAACATTTAAAGATCTCCCTCACTTTGAAAGAAAGACAATCCCGTTAAAGAAAAAGGCCGCAAAAACCCATTGGAAAAGGCTTTTAAAGATGCAGAGAGACCAGCAGAATTATGTTGTTTTTTAATTCTTTTTATTCAAATTAAATATAATACGTCAAGTTCTGTCGCTTCCCCACCCTACCTTTGTTCTGCAAGAAAACAACAAAAAACAACAAGATCCGGACATGGGATTCAATCATTTTTTTCTTATCAAATTATGGGTTCCGTAGGATACGTTGCAAAGTATTCTTTTAAAAAATAAGTAACAAAATAACATGAAAAAGACAACCATTCTTTCTTTGGACGGAGGCGGAATAAGGGGAATTATTACCTGTATTATTCTGCGCTACATAGAAGAACAGCTCCAGTATTATGATAAACCGAGTGCTAAGCTTGGGGATTATTTTGATCTGGTGGCAGGCAGCAGCACAGGAGGACTGATTGCTTCTATTATTCTATGTCCCGATGAAGTCCGTAAAGCAAAATATTCTATCCAGAAAGGATTGGAATTGTATGCTGAAAAGGGCGGCGATATCTTCCAGGTTTCCTTTTGGGAAAAACTGGTTAATCCATTTGGATTATTGAATGAAAGAATTTCTCAGGAAGCTCTTGAGAAAAACCTGAACGACTTTTTTGGAAATTTAGAATTAAAGGAATTAATAAAACCATGTTTAATAACAAGTTATGATATAGAGAACAGAAGAGCTAAACTTTTCAATTCATCTGAAGCACATCTTAGCACAGATAATTTCTATGTAAAAGACGTCTGCAGAGCTACTTCAGCAGCACCTACCTATTTCAGCCCGGTACAGATCAAATCTATGTATGGCCAAATCTTCAGCCTGATTGATGGTGGGATGTTTGCAAATAACCCTGCGCTTTGTGCTTATGCAGAAGCCAGAAAAATTCCTTTTGCAGAGGTCTTAAAGAACCATCAGAAGGCCAACCATCCCGGAGTAAATGATATGATTCTTATTTCTATCGGGACAGGAATTGAAGCCAGACCATATTCTTTTAAAAGACTGGAAAAAGCTGGTAAAATTGGCTGGGTAAGCCCTATTATAGATATATTAATGTCTGCCAACGCAGAAACTGTGGACTATCAGCTTTCTCAAATGTTTCAGACTTTGGGGTTGAGAAATCAGAAAAACTATTACCGTTTAAATCCTTCACTGAAAAATGCTTCGCCGGCGATGGATAATGTAAGACGGTCTAATATTGAAAATTTGATACAGGCCGGATTAAGCTATATTGACGATCACAGGGATACATTGAACCAAATTGTTCAGAAACTCATTAAAAATAAAATATAAGCCTTTTACCTTATAATTCTCTCATATAAGCTCTGGAGATTATATTAAAAAAAATAAAATATTTTTTAACACGTCAAGTTTTGTCGCTTCACTCTTCTACCTTTGGAGTATCAGAAAGACACAAAAACAACTATCAACAAAAATCTAAAAACACCTTTGAATTCACCATTCACTTATGCTGAACAGCCCAAAATATGTTCAAAATATAACCAACACCAAATCACAAAACAAAACATGGAAACATCCAGTCACAATACAGATATACTCTTCGATGAAGATCTCTACACCGTGGAATGGAGTGACATCGAAAATGCTGAGATGGATTATGAAAACTATCTCAATGATATTGAAAATTTCTTCAGACAGGATTTTGAAGAAGATATTCTTGAAGAAGATACTTTTTAAATAAAGTTTAAAAACATGACTAGTTCTGGTGCTGTCTGCCATTATCTTTAGAATCTCTATAATACACAAACAGTCTCATTACATTCTCAATACCTTTGAATCGCCATTCACAAAATGTTAGACAGCCAGAACTATGTCTGAAAATATAAAATCACGTGGAAATTCGGTTTGTGACCACTAAAAACAAGGCCAAGATTCTGAAGCAATCTTATAAAGCTTCGCCTATAACCAAATCGCAATTTATTGTAAAGAGTTATTTTCAAAATTAAGATTAAAGTATTTTGAGTAATAATTCAATAAGCCACAGTATTTCTGTGGCTTATTATTTTGTCCAACTTCATAATAAAAAATTAAAACACGACAAGTTTTGTCGCATTAAGCCCATATATTTGTGGTACAAAATTTTACCATGAAGAAAGATTTTTATCTGACAAGATATGCCTTAATTATTAAAAGATTAGAAAGTTCCCCGGCTACCTATTCACAGCTGGAGGACTATCTTTTAAATTCTTTTGAATTCCAGGATGCAGGAATCAAAAGCTATTCTATCCGTACCTTGCAGAGGGATATCCGTGAGATTTCCGATCTTTTCAACCTTTCTATTCACAATAAGAAAAAAGGTGATAACCGATATTATATCGAAAGCCGCCCCATCATGGAAGTGGATGAATACAACCAAAAGCTGCTTGAATCTTTCCAGGTAAGCAATGCCCTGAATCTTCATCCTGACTTTTCAGACTTTATTTTCTTTGAAAGCCGGAAGCCAACCGGAATAGAGCATTTTTATGATCTCTTCTTTGCCATCCGGAACAAAAGAGTGGTAACCTTTGAACATTACAATTACAAAAACAAACTGATGACTTCCAGAAAGGTTCATCCATTGGCATTAAAAGAATCCAAAGACAGATGGTACCTTATCGCAATTGATACTAAAGATAAGGTTTTAAAATCATTTGGATTAGACAGGATTAATTATCTGGATGTAGCTAAAAACCAGTTCAGAGAGAAATACAAATACAATTTCCGAGAACATTTTAAAAATGCTTTTGGTGTGATGAATCTGGCAGAGCAAAAGCCACAGAATATTGTACTGAAATGCAGCCGTCATCAGGGGGAATACATCAGAAGTTTTCCTCTTCATCAATCCCAGAAAGAAACGAAAGAAACCCCGGAAGAGATCTATTTTGAGTTCTTCCTTCACCCTACTTATGATTTTATGCAGGAAATTTTATCTTATGGAAAAGAGGTAACGGTATTAGAACCGAGATGTTTAGTTGATGATATCCGTAACCATCTTCAGGAATCTCTGAACCGCTATCTGGAAAGTTAAAGAACCGTGAATCATTCTCATATTTTTTAATTATATTTACATAAATATCCCTTTTTGAGAACTTTATTCATTTGTGTCTTTTGTATGATCTCTTCGTTTTGCTTATCTCAGCAGAAAGAAGAATTCCGGCTGGTGAAAAATTATTACAACCAGCACAGAGGTATGCTGAATAATGAATTCAGGAAAAAGTTTGATGCGGAACCCAATGCCCTTAAAAAGAATGTAATAAAAGGAGATTTCCTCTTTTTCATGAAAAAAATGGATAGCATTGAGAATACCGCATTAATTGGAGCTTTATTGAGAGTAAGAAATATTGAAGATCTTCAGACTTTAAAAACTACAGCAGGAATTGTTCAGGATTTTAATGATACGTCTGCAAATGTGGAAAAGATTGCAGACTATCCCGGCGGCATCAATACCCTGAGGCAGGAGGTTGCAGATCTTTTGTATGTAGATGGTGTGAATTCCAACTCCAAAACAGTAAAAACAGATGTTGTCTTTATTGTAGAAAAAGACGGAACAATCAGTAATGTTCATGCCCAGGGAGATAATTTCACGTTTAACAGGCAGGCAGAAATTGCGCTGTACTCTATTTCTGAAAAATTTTCCCCAGCAATGGTAAAGGGTGATCCCGCAAGATTCCGTTTCAGAATTCCTTTAACGTTAACGATGGTTGATTAAATTAGATGTTTACTGACGAATATTATATGAGAATGGCACTGCAGGAAGCAGAGGCAGCTTTAGAGCAGGATGAAGTACCTATTGGATGTGTGGTTGTCTCCAATAACCGTGTTATTGCCAGGGCACATAACCTTACAGAAACGTTAAATGACGTAACAGCCCACGCAGAAATGCAGGCGATAACCTCAGCAGCCAATTTCTTAGGAGGTAAATATTTAAAAGACTGTACACTGTATGTTACGATGGAACCATGTGTTATGTGCTCAGGTGCCCTTTCATGGTCACAGATTTCCAGAGTAGTCATTGGTGCCCGGGATGAACAGAGAGGCTTTATTAATAAGCACCTTTCATTGCACCCAAAAACAGAGGTTGTAACAGGCATTATGGAAAACGAATGTTCTGCTATTGTTAAAGACTTCTTTAAAAGCAAGAGGTAATTTTTTCACCAAATATGAATGAATAAGAGCAATCAAATAAACTAAAAAAACAGCCATCAGGCTGTTTTTACATTTTTATAAAGGGTTACTCCAATGAATCTTTAAAGATAGAATACATGGCAAGGTCATAATATTCCCCGTCTTTTTTTACATGCTGCTTCAAAAGCGCTTCCTGTTCCATTCCTATTTTCTCCATAATTTTTCCGGAGGCAGGATTGTGAAGGAAATGAGTAGCATAAATTTTATTGATTTCCAGATCTTTAAAGCCAAAATTAATAACAGCTCTGGCTGCTTCGGTAACATACCCTTTGTTCCAGTAAGGAATTGCTATCCAATATCCTAATTCCGCCTTATCGTCCTCTCTGTCGTGAAGTCCGATAGCTCCAATAAGCTGTTCTTCCTTGTTTCGAATCCCAAACGTAAAGCCTGTCTTGCTATCAAAGGCCTCTTTAGACATTTTCAGCCAGAACTTAGCATCATTTTCAGTGTAAGGATAAGGAATATTGGATGTAAGATCCGAATAGATTCTATGCTGAAGAAATTCCACAATAAAAGGAATATCTTTCTCTTCCAATCGGGAGAGAATCAATCTTTCTGTTTCTATTACCGGAAATTCTTTTAACTCTTTCATTTTATTTATAGTTATCTGGGAAAAAAATTAATCACAGGTAAGATATTTACAAATCTTTTCCAAGGAAGTAAAGTCCTTTCAAAGTATGCAGCCTATCCATCACGTGAATTTTCTCCGTTAAAGGTTTATATACATGGGAAACACCTCCTGTAGCTACAACAAAGCAGTCATCATTCACCTCATCATTAATACGATCAATGAAACCTTCCACCATTCCAAGGAAACCATATACCATTCCGCTCTGCATACAGGTTACTGTGTCTAATCCAAGTACTGATTTTGGTCTTTTCAATTCAATTTCAGGAAGCTGGGCAGTTTGGCTGATTAAAGAGTTTAAAGAAGTAACAATTCCAGGAGCAATAATTACACCTAAGGTTTCACCCGTTTCCGCCACACAGCTTGCTGTAAGCGCTGTTCCGAAATCAATAACGATCTTTTTCCTGTTGGGATAAAGATTATGGGCAGCAACAAGGTTAGCATAAATATCTGTTCCCATCTGCTTTGATTTTGCCTGCACTCCTGATGGAGTTGCACGGTCTACAATTACCGGAGTAATGCCATGGATTTTTTTTATTCCGGAGCTCATTACTTTCGTAAGCTGAGGTACTACAGAGCCAATAATTACTTTCTGTATTTCTTTAGGTTCTACTTTATAAGTCTGATAAAGCATCAGCATCTGTACATAAAGTTCATCTGCCGTTCTGTAAGGTTTTGTATTGATTACCCATGAAATATCACAATTATCACCATTAAAAAGGCCGAATCTGATATTGCTGTTCCCTATGTTAATTACAATTGAATTCATTTATATTTAAACAGGCTATGATTTGAAAAAATTTGAGCTCCAAATTTATAAAAAAATAAAAGGAGTACTTATAAATACTCCTTTTATCTCTATGTTTATCTTTTATTTTACTTCTACAATATTATCTGCCATATTCACATCTGCAAGTCTCTGGCTGAAATCTATTCCCAATACAGACAATTGAGATTTTGTATATGGAATGGTGATGGTATATTCTTTTTGGGTCCAAGGCCAGTAAGGCATCGTCTTGAATTCTCCATAAGCATCTTTTTCCTTCCAGGTATGGGTCATATTCATTGGGATCTGATAGGTAACAATCTTTTTATCCGTAGTCATTATGCTGAAATCAATCGGCATTGGTACCTGACCGTTATTGATAAGGGTTACAGTTGTAGATTTCGCATCATATTTTATATCCTTAACTCCGTAATCAATTGTTTTGGTGGTATTGATCCAGTAATTGTGGAACCATTTTAAATCCATTCCTGAAACTTTTTGCGCAATATGAAGGAAGTCCCTGTCTGACGGATGTTTCATACTCCATTGATCATAATATTGTTTTAAAGTTTCTGCAAGGTTTTGTTCACCCATTATATAACCTAACTGTACCAGATACAATTCTCCTTTTACATAAGAAGCATAAGTATAAGATGTTCCGTTATCATGGTGATCTCCTAACCAGACAGCAGGTTCTTCAATGCCTTTTTTAACAAAGTTTCTGTATGCATTCAGTGTATTGGCAAACGGATTAGGAAGTTCTTCCGGAAACAGCTGATACATGGTATATCCTTCTGCATAGCTCGTAAATCCTTCATCCATCCATGGGCGTACAGATTCATTGGTTGCAAGCATTTGCTGATACCATGAGTGGGCTCCTTCATGCGCCATTAATCCCATCAATCCCTTAATATCTTTGGCTTCCCCAAGGATCATGGTACACATTCCGTACTCCATTCCTCCGTCACCTCCCTGAATAAAGGCATATGTTGGGTACACATACTTCCCGAAGTGGGAATTCATAATCTGGAAATACTTGGTAATATACGGCTGAGCTTCCTCCCAAACTTTAGTTTTATCATTTTTCTGATACACTAAATATACTTTTGGTCCTTCCGGAACATTAAAACTTTCTACAGAATAATCCCTGTCTGCACTCCATGCAAAATCAAGAATATTTTTTGCAGACCATTTCCAGGTTGCTTTTTTATCTTTCTCTGTCTTAATCTTGGCAGCAGCATCATATCCTTTTACCTCTGTTGGATTTTCTAGAATTCCTCCAGCTCCTACTACATAGTCTTTATTGATTTTAATAGTCACATCAAAATCTGAGAATGGTGCATGGAACTCTCTTCCCAGGTAATCAAAAGTTGCCCAGCCATCATAATCATACTCAGCAATTTTAGGATACCATTGAGTCATCGTCATATCCACCCCTTCTCTGTTGTTTCTTCCGCTTCTTCTGATCTGTTGAGGAATCACGGCATCCCAATCCATCGTGAAAGTTGTGGTTGAATTGGGCTTGATAGGTTCTGCCAGATATACTTTCATAATCGTTTCCTGAACTTCAAACTTCAGATCCTTACCATTTTGTTTAATCCAGTGAATATTCTGAGCGCCTTCCTGATCTTTTGGAATGGAAGCCAATCTTGAGATACCATCTTTCTGCAGTCTTCCGTCACCATTTTTGCCCTGAGAAGTTACTCTCTGATCCATCATAGAATTAGGTTTGAAAGCATTCCAGTATAAATGAAAATAAACCACATTCAGCTCATCCGGCGAATTGTTGGTGTATTCTAAAGTTTGTTTTCCCTGATAGGTAAATTTTTCAGCATTGACATCTATATCCATCCTGTACTTCGCAGCCTGCTGATAATAAGCTCCTTGCTGAGCCTGAAATTGTGAAATGATAAACGCAAAAATGATTGCAGCCGATTTTCTCATTTAAAATTTTATTTTTTCTAAAGGTAGGTAATTTAAACAAAACCCTCAAATGTGGAGTTATAACAAGGTTTTGTCCTGTTTTTATCTGGTTTTAGATGAATCTTATTCTAAATTGTTAAAGGAGTTGTAAATTTTTTTTACCCACTGATTTTCACAGATGATAATGGATAGTATCCATTAATCTTAATGGGCTTTCAATAATTTCTTAATCAAAGTGATTTGCCCTAAATGATAATAGGCATGCTCAATCATCCCATCAATATTTCTTTGATAGGTTCCATACCTTTCATCCACAAATACCTCATCGAGCTTTGAATCCGGTATCTTTTCCAATAATTCTGCAAACTGTTCAGAATCTGACCACAGCTTATTCAATAAAGCATTCCATTGCTCCTTAGATTCTATAGGTGGCAGGTCAAAACTGTATTGATCTTTTATTTCCAGATTTCCCCCCTTAAAAACAGGAATAATTCCGGCAATATAATAGTCAATATGAAAAGTAAGCATAGCAATGGTGTTTAAAGAGCCAATCTTTGTGACGGCCTGTTCCCAGGTGACGTCAGAAAGCTGATCTTTAAAGTTCGTATTGGCTATCCAAAGACCATCAAGCATTACTTCCCTGAATCTTTTAACTAATTGTGATATTGAACTCATAATAGATATGTTTTTCTAAAGATAAACAATTAAAGAACGGATTTTAAGCTATCGTTAATTTTGCAGATGGTAAGATCCCTTTAAAACAAAAAAACCTCAGCTGTAAAAACAGCTGAGGATTATATTATCGTAGGAAATTAAAATTATTTTTTAGCAGAAACTTCTTTCTTCCCGCTTTTTAAGATCTTTTCAAGGATTCTTAAAGTAATCAGATAGGTTGGTTTTACCCCTGTAAGACCTAATCCCCCTGAAGATAAGGTACTTCCCGTTTCCAACGGATTATCCGAAGCATAATATGCATAACAAACGAACAGATCCGGTGAAATGTGATGTCTGATCTTGGATGCTACCTGAATCGCTTTCTGATAATGAGCGCCTTCCATTTCAAGACCAATCGCTCTCCATGACGTGTTCATAAAGTAAGAAAGAATATCTTTATTCTGAAGAGAAGTCCCTAAAACAGTAATCATTGGTCCCTCAAAAGCTTTCAGTTCATCATCTTTAAAATCCTCAAGCTTCAACGCGTTTTCAAATGGATAGTTATCTGCGGTTCCTTCAAAGATGTGAGAAGTCGGAATCATAATATCTCCCTTTTCCCCGGTAAGAATACCAGCTTTACCCATAATGGAAACAGACTTTACGTGCATCATATACACTTCTCCTTTATGTTCGTAAGGCTTCAGCAATTCATCCATTACTTCAAAAGCCTGCTCTCCGAAAGCATAGTCAAATACCATTACCACATCATCTCCTGAAAACTTAGCATCGGCAAATGGAGTATTCTTCAGGTTTGTTTTGCTGAGGTCAATGATCTGTACATCGATATTACTTCCGCTTTTATCAGCAATATGGATCATTCCTTCATCCATGGCAAATTTTAATACCTTGTCACGAAGATCCTTTTTGTTGGAAATCTCTTCATACAGTTTATAATCTACCTCATGATGATGTTTCTTTTTAAGGGCATCATTAGCATACAGCATATTTTTTACGGAGTGCATGTTTGCAGAAATGATATGTAGCGGGCGGGTATGAAGATTGTTTTCAAATAAAACATCTTTCACTTTATTGGCCCATTTCTCACCAAAATAGTGATGTCCTACCCTTTCCTTTAATATCGCACTGAAATGAATTTCTCTTTCTGTAGTTCCTTTTGCATCTTCAAGACTTACTTTCCCTAGATTGTAGATGATTTTAAATAAACGGTCCGGGTTATTATCATCCCCAAAAGTATTGTAAGCTCTTAATGTTTCATCAAAAGTCCTTCCTATTAAAGAAGAAAGGTGGATTAATGCCACTTCTTTTTCTTTTCTGCTGAATTTCTTTTCCCCTTTCACTACTTCTTCAATAATTTTGAAGGCACGGGTAGGCTTCCAGTTTTCATCCTGAATGAACGCCAGGTTACGGATTTTATCAGCCTCTATAAATAAAAATGTAAGGTGGGTAAGAATGTCATAAATTTCAGAACGGCCCAAAAGAACCTCTATATTCATCTGGTGTTCGTCTATTCTATAACAGTTTCTTCTTCTTTTCTTCGGAACAATAGGTTCGAAACTTCCTTTATCAAACCCTTCATCAGATGTAAGATGAATAAAAGCACATTCCTCAATCCCTTCCGGAAGCCTATCTAACACATACATTAAACCATCAAGTTCCAATTTGTTCGGAATATTCATGGTACCATAAATTTCCGGATTGATGGTTTTCAACAAGCTTCTGATACTTTCTCCTGAAACACCTCCTGGCTTGAAAAATCCTCTATAAAATAAGTGTCTCATAGAGATGTATAATCTTTCAATAGCCTCTGTTGTTTCTCTTGCTCTAGAATTTGTCATAAAATAAATTTCACACAAATATACGAAATCTTTGTCCATTTTATTTTAACTATCTTTTAATAAGTAGCTTAAATTCGCATAGGATTACAGGATGTATCATATAAAATGTATTTACCATCTTCCACCTTCCCAAAAAGCCTTTCAACATTAGATTTTACCGCTTAAAACAACAAACACCCCCATCCAAAAACCACCAAACAGCCGTTTAATTTATATGAAATTTCAAAACACCCCTTAAAATTTCAGGGTCAAAGTATTTTTGATTCGTTTTTTTCGTAAATTTGCCCTATCAAAATTAACCCAAATATGTCAACCTTAAGATTCAAAGCGTTAGAAACCCTACCATTTAAGGATTTCAGAAGAGATAACTCTGTTGAAGTTCCTGTGAAATTATCAGAATTATTCTGCCAAAATGTTTTCTCAGAAGAAACAATGAGAGAATATTTAACGAAAGAAGCATTCCAGTCTATTATGGATGCAGTAAAAAAAGGGACTAAAATCCAGAGACACATTGCAGATCAGGTAGCTGTAGCAATGAAAGACTGGGCAATGAGCAAAGGAGTAACTCATTACACTCACTGGTTTCAGCCTTTGACAGGGACAACCGCAGAAAAACACGATTCTTTCTTCACTCCTATCGAAGGAGGAAGAGCTATTGAAAGATTCAGCGGAAACTTATTGATTCAGCAGGAGCCGGATGCGTCTTCTTTCCCGAACGGAGGAATCAGAAACACTTTCGAGGCCAGAGGTTATACCGCATGGGACCCCACTTCTCCGGCTTTCATCATGGGAACTACATTATGCATCCCATCTATCTTCATCTCTTATACAGGAGAAACTTTAGATTATAAAGCGCCTCTTTTAAGAGCATTGAACGCTGTAGACGAAGCTGCAACCAGCGTAATGCAGTATTTCGACAAAAATGTAACAAAAGTAACTCCTACTTTAGGTTGGGAGCAGGAGTATTTCCTGGTAGATTCAGCATTATACCAATCCCGTCCGGACCTTGTATTAACAGGTAAGACATTGTTAGGACACTCTCCTGCAAAAGGACAGCAGCTTGATGACCACTATTTCGGTTCAATTCCTACAAGAGTAATGAACTTCATGAAAGAGTTGGAGATCGAATGTATGAAATTGGGTATTCCTGTAACCACAAGACATAATGAGGTAGCTCCAAACCAATTTGAGCTGGCTCCAATGTTTGAAGAAGTAAACGTTGCTGTAGACCACAACTCTTTATTGATGGATATCATGGCAAGAGTAGCCCACAAACACCACTTCCACATTTTATTCCACGAAAAGCCATTCGCAGGAGTAAACGGAAGCGGAAAGCACAATAACTGGTCTTTAGCTACAGATACAGGTGAAAACCTTTTAAGCCCGGGAAAAAACCCTAAGAAAAACTTACAGTTCTTAACTTTCTTTGTTAACACTATCAAAGCTGTTCACGAGTATGCTGATCTTTTAAGAGCAAGTATCGCATCTGCAAGCAACGACCACAGATTAGGTGCTAACGAAGCTCCACCGGCAATTATCTCCGTATTCATCGGAAGCCAGCTGTTCAGCGTTTTGGAAGAGCTTGAAAAAGTAACCAACGGAAAATTATCTCCGGAAGAAAAAACAGAATTAAAATTAAATGTAGTAGGAAAGATTCCTGAAATTTTATTAGACAATACAGATAGAAACAGAACTTCCCCATTTGCATTTACAGGAAATAAATTTGAGATCAGAGCGGTAGGATCATCTGCAAACTGTGCAGAATCCATGACAGTAATGAACACTATTGCTGCTAAACAGCTTAATGATTTCAAAAAAGAAGTAGACGCACTTATTGAAGGAGGCCTGAAGAAGGATGAAGCAATCTTTAACGTGTTAAGAGAATACATCAAGCAGTCTAAGAATATTATGTTCGAAGGAGACGGATATTCTGACGACTGGGCTAAAGAAGCTAAGAAAAGAGGATTGAACAACCTTAAAACCACTCCGGAAGCTCTTAAGCAGGAAATGGACAAGAAATTCCTTGATCTTTATGAAGAAATGGGAATCTTTAACCACAGGGAAGTTGAAGCAAGAAACGAAATCAAATTAGAGAAATATTCTACTGTTATTGATATTGAAGCAAGAGTATTAAGTGATATCGCAAGAAACCACATTATTCCTTCTGCTTTAAATTATCAGAACAGATTAATTGAGAACGTTAAAGGTCTTAAAGATATCTTCGGAGACAAAGAATTTAAACCGTTGGCAAAAGAACAGATGAGCCTAATCACCAGCATTTCTGAAAATGTTTCTAAAATTAAGCTGGGTGTTGAAGACCTTATTAAAGCCAGAGAAGCGGCAAAAAGCATATCAGACAGCCAAAAGCAGGCAGAAGCATACTGCAACAAAGTAAAACCTTTATTTGAAGGAATCAGAGAAGCTTCTGACAACCTTGAAATGATGGTAGACGACGAACTTTGGCCGTTGACAAAATACAGAGAAATGTTGTTTACAAAATAACATCTGTAAAGTTCCATATTAGTTTAAATTCCTCAGTTTTCCTGAGGAATTTTTTTATTGTATTTACCCCTCCCTTTGTTAAGATTTAGAAAACTCATATCTGAAATACTTTTCAAAATCTGATTTAAGATGAAAAAGAGACATAAGATCTAAAGGTGTCTGTAAAAAACGTCCAAAACCCTTATTAATAATGAATTTCCGTAAAATTTATTTTGTTTTTTTAACAGCATCGAAAATTAGAGTTTTAAATTACAAAACATGATTTATAGAAGAAAATCGACATATTTTGTTAAAGAATCTTAATAAAAAAAACCGCAGGCTTACCAAAAATAGGCAGTTGCGGTTTATTTTTCTTTAACATATGTAAATAATATGTTAAATAGTGTTAAAATAAGATCCTGACAATTATCATATCAGGGGTCTTTTGCTCGGAATCTCTACTTTTGTAATGCTTTTGAAAATAAATATTCCATTTTAACACGGTTAATCAAATATATATGAAGAAAAGAGTTTTGTTTTATTTAGTCGCTTTAGTTACTACAGTATCATTGCAATCGTGTGCTACCAATTATGTAGTGTCAAAACCAGCAACTTACAGTAAAGAATACAAAACAGATGCCAAACTAGCTTCTATTGACAACAAAAAAATGGAGCTGGATAAGCAGAAATTAATTGACTCTTTCCTTGCTGAAAAAGCGGCATCTATAGCAAATGCTAAAAAAGCTGTTAAGAATTCTGAGATTGCAAAAGCAATCAAACATAATAAAACCATCGACGGTATCCTTGAAGAAGCTGAAACATACCTTGGAACTCCTTACAGATATGGAGGAACTACAAGAAAAGGTATTGATTGTTCAGCTTTTGTTCTTTCTGTTTTCGGGGCTGCAGCAGGGCTTACTCTACCAAGAGTAGCGGCTTCTCAGGCTCAGGAAGGGGAAAGAGTAGAAAAAGGAGAATTACAGAAAGGAGACTTAATCTTCTTTTCTCATGGAAGAAGAATCTCTCACGTAGGTATTGTAGAAAGTGTTACTGAAGAGGGTGAGATCAAATTCATCCACGCAGCAACATCTAAAGGAGTAATGGTTTCTTCACTGAATGATTCTTACTGGGGGCCTAAATTCAGATTCGCAAAAAGAATAATTAATGAAGAAGGAGAAGCTTACAACAATCTAGCGTCTACTACTCCGGCTACACCAGCAAATTTTTAATTTTATAAATAATTGATTTAAATAATGAAGCCATCAGAATTCCTGATGGCTTTTTTATTTATAATAAATTTTGATATTTGTTGTGACCCAATATTTCGGGCCATTAACCTTAGCTTTTAAAACCTAGTTACTCCTGTCTATTTCAATGTCCAGCTTATATAACAGACCATAGACTTCTGAGAGCGAGAATTTGGCCTTTTTAAGCCTATTTAAAGCTGGATCTATAGAATAGTTAACAGAAGTTCTTAAATCTGCCTTTTCGAGATTAGTGTTATCGAAAACAGCTCCGGACAGATCACAGTTGCCGAAGACTGCATTTGATAAATCACATTCTGTAAAATCCACTTCAACAAGCTTAGAATTTTTGAAAACAGTTTTCTTTATGGAAGTCTGGTAGAAAACTGAATTATGCAGAATACAGCCATCAAACTTAAAAGACAGGCCAAAAGCATTACAGTCATTAAACTGCAGCCCAAGCATTTTACATCCCATGAAAAATACATCTCTGAATGCTTTAGAAGCAAGTTTTGTCATGCTGAGGTTACAACCTGTAAACTCACAGTCTGTAAAACTGAAACCGGATAGATTTCCATATTCAAAACTACAATTCTTAAAGGTACAGTTCTCATATTCACCTTTTTCCAATGGAAACCGGGTAAAATCTGTATTTTCAAAATTTTGATCCAAAATAAAAGCGTCTTTCATAAAAAGTAGTGATTTATAAGTATACCAATAGCGTCCACAGATTCTGCAGATCTAAAAATAAGTTAAGTTGTTTTGGAAATAGCTATACTAAGCTGTTCTTATCCGAATAATTAAGCTTAAAGAAAATAAAAGTCATCATAGAAAAGGCCAGCAAAGAACTTCCTCCATAACTGAAATAAGGAAGCGGAATCCCAACAGTTGGGAAAAGCCCCATAACCATTCCTAAATTGATGGAAAAGTGCATCAGAAGGATGGAAGCAAAGCAATATCCAAATACGCGGTTAAAAGTGGATTTCTGTTGCTCTGCAAGGTAATAGATCCGTCCGATATACACCATATAACATAAAATCAGAATAGCGCTTCCTACAAATCCCCATTCTTCTCCTACGGTACAGAAAATATAATCAGTTTCCTGCTCCGGAACGAATTTCCCCTGGGTAACAGATCCTTCCCGATATCCTTTTCCTAAAAGCCCTCCGGATCCGATGGCTGTTTTGGAATACAATAAGTTATACCCCGAAGTATCTCTAAACGCCTTTTCACCTTTATAAAGAACCTCAATTCTTTCTCTCTGGTGCTTAGGCAGTTTTTCTAAAATATAGGGAGACCCGAACGCCAGTCCGCATAATAAAAGAATAGATCCTGAAATTCCAGAAATAGAAATCACATCCCAGGACATTCTATGGTAATTCATTGCGATCAGAACACCAGCAATGATTATAATAGCTGCAGCTACATAAACGGGAGGTATTGCTAAGGCTACTAAAAAAACAGCAGCGAAAATAAAACCTATCCCAAATAATAACCCACTTAATCCTTCCCTGTACAAAGCAATAAAGAAGGCAATAAACACAAGCATAGATCCCACATCCGGAATAGCCAAGACTACTGCTGCCGGAATACCGATAATTCCTAAAGCTGTAAATAATGATTTCCTGTTCTTAAGATTAAAATCAGGCCCGGAAACATAGTTTGCCAGCATTAAAGCGGTACCAATTTTAGCAAATTCAACAGGCTGCATGGTAAAGCTTCCGAACTTATACCAGTTCTTTTGCCCTAAAATCTCCTTTCCGAAAGGGAAAAGACCAATAAGCAGAAGTACTCCGCCTATATAAATAATAGCTGCCATATTTTCGAAAAACTTGCTTCTTCCAACAAATATGATAAGCCCTACAAATACAGATATACAGAAAAACATTAATTGCTTCTCTCCCAGTTTCTGGTCAACACTGTAAATATTCGCAATAGCAAAAATGCAAAGCAGGAAATACAGCCCAAGGCCCAGTTTATCTATTCCTTCTGTCCATTTCATTGCTTTGTAGTTTTTTTAGCAGTGTTATTTTTTTTAGCGTCCTCTTCTAATTTTTTTTGAAGCTTGGCTTTCTGTTGTTTAATAAGGTCCAGACTATCCTTTATTCTTTTCTGTTTAATTGAATCAGGTTTAGGATCTTTATAAAGCCCTTTACGTTTTAAATCAGCAATCCATTGCCTTTTGTATTCCGGCATGAAACTCGAGGTAATCATTTTTTTGTACAGATTTTCCCTTTTCAGATCTCCGGTAATATATTTTTCAGCAATCACGGTACACGCCGGGCCTGCCCAGGTAGCTCCAAATCCTGCATGTTCCATTACTGCCACCACAACAATTTTTGGTTTTTCAGCAGGAGCAATAAGAACAAAGATAGAGTTATCCTTTCCTTGCGGAACCTGCGCTGTACCTGTTTTCGCCAGCTGTGTAAAATCATTTGACTTCAATCCTCTTGCAGTTCCTCTTAACACTACAGCTTCCATACCTTTCAGAACAGGTTCAAAATGCTTTGGATCTACCAGAGTTTTATGTTTAACCTTAAATCTTGGGTCTGGGTTTGGTTTCCCATCAATGGCTTTTACAATATGAGGTGTATAATACCATCCTCTGTTGGCAATAGCAGCCACATAATTAGCCAGCTGAATAGGTGTTACCAGAACATCTCCCTGCCCCATTCCATTATAAATGGCACCGGTTGACATTTCATCCCAATTCTTAAAATCTGTTCTCTGGGATCCGCTGGCTTTCATGATGGCTTTAAACCTTCTCTCATAAAAGTCTCCGGAAGGGATTCTTCCCTTTGCCCCTACAGCAAAGTCATTATTTAAAAATTCTCCAACACCAAAGCTGCTCATGATCTTTTTCCATTCATCAACACCTTTTGAAGGATTTCCAGGATATTTTTTGATAATGGCAATAAATGCATACGTAAAGAAACAGTTACTGGAAACCTGAATGGAAGGAATAAGCGGATCAGCTCCACCATGTCCTTTAATTCTTTTTCCTTTATAAAAAAATCCACCTCCACAAGGGAAAATAGTCTTTTCATCCATTACTCCCATCTGCATGGCAGCCAGAGCCGTTAGCAGTTTAAAAGTGGAACCCGGCGGATATCCTGCCTGTAAAGAACGGTCAAAAGTGGGTTTATTTTCATAAAGCGTATCTTTTGACAGGGCATATAAGTTTTTAGATTTATTAGGTCCGGTGAAAAGGTTCGGATCAATATCCGGTCCGGTTGCAGCCACCAGCACTTCTCCATTATTAGGATCTATGGCTACTATTGCACCATGCTTGTTGACAAGCATTTCTTCAGCGGTTCTCTGAAGATCATAATCAATAGTCAGAGTGATATCTTTACCCGTAACTACATCTTTATCTAAAGCTCCGTTTTTATAAGACCCGATATTCCGGAGTCTGATATCTTTCTGGATGTACTTCATCCCTTTTATCCCACGAAGTTCTTTTTCATAAGACTTTTCTACTCCTGTTTTCCCGATAAAGTCTCCTGGTAAATAGTAAAGGGAGTCTTTTTTAATCTCTCTTTCATTGACTTCACTGGTATATCCTAAAAGGTTTCCGGAAGTAGATACTTCATACTGACGCTGAGGTCTCTGTACAATATTAAAGGCTGGATATTTAAAGATAATCTCCTGCACTCTTGCAATATCTTCTCTGCTAAGATCCTTTAAAAAAGTCATAGGAGTCAGCTTAGAATAATACTTTTCTTTTTTTATAACATTGATCTTGTTGATGAAATCCGCTTTAGAAATCTTCATCAGACTGCAAAAGCCTAAGGTATCAAAATCAGGTTTCATTAAAGCCTGGGTAAAGGAAATTTCGTAAGCAGGCTGGTTTCCTACCATGATCTTCCCATTTCGGTCAAAGATAACTCCACGCTGGGGAATTACATATTCAATTTTAATGGAAGTGTTGGCCGCGTTCAGTGCATAGCGGTCTGTAAACAACTGCAAATACGCGAGTCTCGCCACAAAAATAAGGGCGATAACAACAAGAACAGAAAAGATTTTTAAATAACGTGTGTTCAAACTTTTTGTTTGATTTTAAATATTAATGCGTAGATAACGATAAATATAAATGAAATTACACTAGTCACCAAAACATTAAATAATATTTCAAAAAACCTGCTAAACTTAAAGAACTCAATATATTGTACTAAAAGCTGATGCAGGAAAATACTTGAAAATAAAAACAGCAAAAACTGCGCCCATTGCAGGGACTGAAAAGAGAAAAAGTCTGTGGATGTATCCGTAGACGTTCTGAATATCAACGTTCTGAAATAAGCTATCAGCGTTGTTGCAAAGGCATTAATTCCCCATGAATAAAGGAAACCATCAATAGATAACCCTATTAAAAAGCTTAATGCCAGGAATTGAAATTTATTTCTAAAAAAAGGATAGAACATAACAAATACAGGATATAATACCGGAGTATATTTCCCGAAAATAGTAATCCTGTTCAATACAAAAATCTGTAATGCAACAAGAAAGATCATGATCAATATATCGGTAAATAAAGTCCTGCTAATCATTTTCCTTTTTTATTACAGCCTGCATCGTGTCCTGAATTTTCTGTACTTCAGCTTTTTTCAGGTTTTTCACGACATACACTTTACTCAATGCACCCATTTTTTCACTCAGTTCCACGGAAATATCCCAAAAACCGGTTTTATTATCTACTGAATATCCGGCAATAGTGCCAATCATTACCCCTTTCGGGAAAATAGCAGATTTCCCGTCTGTTACAACGGTATCTCCTACTTTTAAAGCAACATACTTCGGAATATCTGCAAGGTGCATCACCCTGGAGTTATCTCCGTTCCATGTTAACGTTCCAAAATATCCGGAATTTTTCAGTGACGCATTAATTCTGATCTTATTGACACTCAATACCGACTGAACCAATGCATAACTGTCTGTAGAATTGATAACAATCCCCGCAATACCTCTTGGCGCCATCACCCCCATCTGAGGGAATACTCCGTCTCTGCGGCCACGGTTGATTGTAAAGTAGTTATTTCTTCTGTTGATACTGTTGAAAACAATTTCACCGTCAACAAAAGTATAGATCTGACCGCCTCCGATGGTATCATGCACTCTTTTGAAAACCGGATTTTTCGCTCCGTCTTTTCCATAAAGTTCTGCCATAAGAGCTTTATTCTGAACCACAAGATCTTCATTGATCTGTTTTAACTTCAGATAAGAAACCCCTTCATCAATATATCCGGAAACCCATGAGTTCAATGCAGCCGTCTGGCCTGCAATCCAGGATCTCTGCATGGCATTTCTGGAGAATATCAGAACCAGAGCAATAATTTGCAGGAATATAAAGAAGACAAAGAGTGTGTTCTTCGAAAATAATCTCAGCAAAAATCCCATTCAGATATACAGTCGTAAAAAGTTAAAATTATTTAATTAAGAAATTGAATTTATCCATATTCTTAAGGGCAATACCAGTTCCACGAACTACAGCTCTTAGCGGATCTTCTGCTACAAACACAGGAAGACCTGTCTTTTTATGGATTCTGTCCGCAAGACCTCTTAACAAAGCTCCTCCTCCGGCAAGATAAATACCTGTTTTATAAATATCAGCAGCCAATTCCGGCGGAGTAAGGGAAAGCGTTTCCATTACCGCATCCTCAATTCTGATGATAGACTTATCTAATGCACGTGCAATTTCCTTATAACCAACCATAATTTCTTTAGGCTTACCTGTGATAAGGTCTCTACCCTGTACCGGGATATCCTCAATATCAACATCAAGATCTTCTACTGCAGAACCTACTTCAATTTTAATTCTTTCAGCAGTTCTCTCTCCAATATACAGGTTATGGTGAGTTCTTAAATAATAAGCAATATCGTTAGTAAATACGTCTCCAGCAATTTTCACAGATTTATCACATACAATACCTCCTAAAGCTACAACAGCAATTTCTGTAGTACCTCCACCTATATCGATGATCATATTTCCTTCAGGCTTCTGTACATCAATCCCAACTCCTATAGCAGCAGCCATTGGTTCATAGATCAATCTTACTTCTTTTGCGTTTACTTTCTGAGCAGAGTCTCTTACCGCTCTTTTTTCAACTTCAGTAATACCAGAAGGAATACAGATTACAATTCTTAATGCAGGCTGTATGAATTTACCTTTAATACCGGGAATTTTTTTAATAAATTCCTTAATCATGTGCTCGGAAGCATGGAAATCTGCGATAACTCCATCTTTCAGTGGACGGATAGTCTTAATATCTTCGTGAGTTTTACCTTGCATATGCTTAGCCTGTTCACCCACAGCGATCGGCTTACCCGAAGAACGTTCAATGGCAACAATGGACGGTTGATCTATAACAATTTTATTATTATGGATGATAAGGGTATTGGCCGTTCCCAGGTCTATCGCAATTTCTTGCGTAAACATATCAAATAAACTCATATTTTTCTTCTGATTTTAAGTTTACAAAGATATAAATTTAACACTAGTAAAGAAATTTCATCACAACTTAATTTGGTTAAAATTTTATTAAAATTTATAATTCTTTATTAACTTTCTGTTTAGATAATTACAGAGTTTGATTTCAACTAAAATTAACCGGGTAATTTGGTTGAAAAAACACAAAGAAAAGTAAAAAAACAATGGTTCAATAGAGGAATTTCCAAAATTCCCTTTGCAGCAGAAGCTTTTGGACTTTTTACTTCTCTACATAATTGAGTTAATAATCATAGTTTTTTACGATAATTATCATATACACTATCAGAGAATGATTAATTAAAAAAAACGTAAATTTGCCACTGCTTATGTTACAGTATTCCAACATCCATCAAACATCGAATTTTGCCGTGCTTTCTATAAGCTACGAAAAGGCCGATGTAGAAACGAGAGGAAAGTTTGCATTCTTTGATGAAAACATCAAAAACTTTGTTTCCCGCGTCCATCAGGAAGATCTTGGGGATGCTTTTGTGGTTTCCACATGTAACAGGACCGAGATCTATACCACATCTTCCAATTATCTTTTAGTGGCAGAAGAATATTGCAAAACCATCGGAGTAAATCTTACGGATTTTCTTCAGTTTGCTAATATCCTGACTAAAGAAGAGGCTTTAATACACCTTTTCAGAGTGGCTGCCGGCTTAGAAAGTCAGATTATCGGAGACTTTGAGATTATCGGTCAGATCAAAAAAGCATATAACCGCTTTAAAAAGGAAAGACAGAATTCTAATCCATATCTGGAAAGAGCCATTAATGCAGCCATTCAGATTTCAAAAAGGATCAAGAACGAAACGGGAATTTCCAACGGGGCAGCTTCTGTTTCCTATGCAGCCGTTCATTATATCCTAAACAGCCAGAAAAGAATTACTGAAAAGAATATTCTTCTTCTTGGTGTAGGTGAGATTGGACAAAATACGGTTGAAAACCTGGTAAAGCATGTTTATCAGCCAAAAATTAAAATCGCCAACAGAACTCAGGAGAAAGCTGAGAAAATTTCCCAGAAATATAATATTCCTCACGTTGATTATGCTGATGTTGACAAGGAATTAAAAAACACGGATATTCTTATTGTAGCTACCGGGGCCAAACACCCCATCATCAACCAATCGCATTTCCCGAACGGAAAGGAAACACTGGTGATAGACCTTTCTATTCCTCACAATGTTGAAAAGAATGTTACAGAAAATAAGAATGTAACCTTAATTGATGTTGATGAGCTTTCAAAACAGATTCAGGAAACAATCCAGCAAAGGGAAAAAGAAATTCCTAAAGCAGAGAAGATCATTAAAGAACTGATGAAAGACTTCATTGAATGGGAGAAAAAGAGAAAACTGGCACCCAACATTCATCATTTCAAAGCAGTCTTAAAGAACATGGAACGCAATGAAATGCATAATTTTTACAAGAAAAATAAATATATAGACATTACGGACATGGAACTTTCTGATAAAATGATCCAGAAAATTACCAACCGTTTTGCAAAATATATCATCGATAATCCTTTAAAAGCCGAAGAAATTAGTAAATTAATGCACGAAATATTAGTTGAACAACCAAACAACGAATTCAATGAAAAGCATTAGAATCGGAACAAGAAATTCCGCACTTGCACTTTGGCAGGCTAGAGAGGTTGCGAGGCACCTTCAGAACAACAATTATTTAACGGAAATTGTTCCTATCGTTTCTTCTGGCGATAAGAACCTTAATCAGCCCTTATATTCACTGGGAATTACCGGGGTTTTCACAAGAGACCTTGATGTAGCCTTATTGAATGATGAGATTGATATTGCTGTTCACTCTTTAAAAGATGTCCCTACTCTGTTGCCTCAGAATATTGAGATGGTAGCTTACCTGGAAAGAGATTATCCTCAGGATATTCTGATCAGAAAAGAATCTGCAAAAAACAAAGAACTTCATGAACTGAAGCTTGCCACAAGCAGCCTGAGAAGAAGAGCTTTCTGGTTAAGACACTTCCCGAACACTGAATTTTCAGATATCCGTGGAAATATACAGACCCGTCTTCAAAAACTTGAAGATGGAGACTTTGATGCCACTATCCTATCGTTGGCCGGCATTAAAAGGATGAAAATGGAAATTGATTATGAAATGCTTCCGGTAATGATTTCTGCCCCATCCCAGGGTGTTATTGCCGTTGCAGGACATTCTGACAAGCCGGAGATCAATGAAATCCTGAAGCAGATCAACCACCAACCTACTCAGATCTGTGTAGAAATCGAAAGAAACTTCCTGAGCACTTTAGAGGGAGGATGTACAGCGCCTATCGGAGCTTTTGCAGAAATCATTGAGGATCAGATCCGCTTTACAGCAGCATTGTGCTCGCTGGATGGTAAAAACTGCATTGCTCTTGATGAGAACTTCGAATACAACGCTACAGAAAATTTTGGAGAGAAATTTGCAAAAGTAGTGCTTGAAAATGGCGGGAAAGAATTAATGGCAGAAATCAAAAGCCAGATCTAAGATTATTTAGATTTCAAATTCTTTTGTAACATCTTTTCATATTCTAATCCTACAGACATGAAAATCTTATTTACCAAAAATATAGACCAGGCAACAATATCCAAAGAATTAGGAGAGGATATTTCGGTGGACTGCGTTGAGGTAATTAAGACCAAACCTATTCTGATCAGTCCGTTTGATCTGAAAAACTATTCACTGATCTTTACCAGCGTAAATGGTGTTGCTGCTTTTTTCAAAAACAGATTTAAGCCTAATGAAAATTTCACGGCTAAAAACTACAACAAGATCTACTGCGTGGGTGAAAAAACGAAGAAAGCACTAAGAAAACATGGTTTTGGGACATTTAAAGTATTACGGAATGCTGATGCTCTTTCCCGATTTATAATAGGGAACTGCCAACATGAAAAGTTTCTCCACTTCTGTGGCAATCTTGCCATCAATGTCCTAGACAAGGAGCTTCCGCTTCAAAATATTAAATATAAAAAGATTACGATCTACAATACCGAGGAAATCAATCCTTTAATTCCTGAAAAATATCATGCTGCAGTATTTTTTAGTCCAAGCGGAGTTCGTAGTTTTGCAAAGCAAAATTCCCTGAAAGATATGAAGCTGTTTTCGATTGGAGAAACTACCTCAGGGGAATTGAGAAATTATACTCACGAGAATATTTTTACGTCTGAAGAAAATACGCTGAGCTCTGTTTTCGAGCTGATAAGACAGGAAATCGTGAACCAATTTTAGAATATCTGTTACCGGATTTACACGGTGATATTAGTTTAAATAGATTATGATAAAAAACGACCTATATTTAAAAGCACTTCGCGGAGAAACCGTTGAAAGACCTCCTGTCTGGATGATGAGGCAGGCTGGAAGATATCTGCCGGAATTCATTGCTTTAAGAGACCAGTATGATTTCTTTACAAGATGCCAGACCCCTGAACTTGCTGCTGAAATTACACTACAGCCTATCCGCAGATTTCCTTTAGACGCAGCGATCCTGTTTTCTGATATTTTGGTAGTTCCTCAGGCTATGGGGATTGATTTCAAGATGAAAGAATCTGTTGGGCCTTGGTTGGATACCCCGATCAGAACAATGGAACAGGTTCAGAATATTGAAACTCCGGATGTGAATGATACTTTAGGATACGTTTTTGATGCTATTGAATTAACACTACAGAAATTAGACAATGAAATCCCACTGATCGGTTTTGCCGGTTCTCCGTGGACTATCCTTTGCTACTGTGTGGAAGGAAAAGGAAGTAAAGCTTTTGATATTGCTAAATCTTTCTGCTTCCAACAGCCTGAAGCTGCTCATTTATTACTTCAAAAGATTACTGATACTACAATTGCTTACCTTAAGAGAAAAGTAGAAAAAGGGGTTTCTGCAGTACAGATTTTTGATTCCTGGGGTGGAATGCTTTCACCTAGCGATTATCAGGAATTCTCATGGCAGTATATCAACCAGATCGTTGAAGCATTAAGCCCTCTTACCCATGTGGTCGTATTCGGAAAAGGATGCTGGTTTGCATTGGAAGACATGACCATGTCTAAAGCCTCTGCCCTTGGTGTTGACTGGACTATTAAGCCGGAATTCGCAAGGACATTAACTAACCATACGATGACTCTGCAAGGGAATTTTGATCCTGCAAGGCTGCACTCAACTCCTGAAACAATCAAAAAGATGGTGAATGAAATGATTAACCGTTTCGGAAAAGACAGATATATTGCCAATTTAGGACACGGAATCCTTCCTAATGTTCCTGTCGAAAATGCTGAGGCATTTATCAGAGCAGTTGTTGACTGGAAACCTACTCTTTAAAACAAGAATTAACTTTCACAATGAAAGTTCAGATCATAAAGAAGCCCTGTCATTATTGGCAGGGCTTTATTATATTTATACTATAGATCATTAACTCAGCATTCTCTGGGCTTTTTTAACGCCTTCCACTAAAAGATCAATTTCTTCAAAGGTATTGTAAACAGCAAAGCTGGCTCTTACCGTACCGGCAATGTTAAAGAACTCCATGATAGGCTGCGTACAGTGATGTCCGGTTCTTACAGCAATACCCATTTTATCCAGGATCATTCCTACGTCGGAAGAAATCCCTATTCCTTCCAGATTAAAGGAAACAACTCCTGTTCTCTTCGCTTTTTCACCATATACTTTCAGACCTTCAATTTCTAAAAGATGTCTTTGAGCATATTCCAATAAAGCATTTTCATGGTTCTGAATATTCTCATGCCCTACCCTGTTCATAAAATCAACAGCTGCTCCCAGAGCAATATTACCGCCTACATTGGGCGTTCCGGCTTCATATTTAAATGGCAACCCTGCGTAGGTTGTCCCTTCAAAAGAACATGTTGCAATCATCTCTCCACCTCCATGGAATGGCGGTAAAGCTTCCAATATCTCACGCTTTCCGTATAAAATTCCCGTTCCCATAGGAGCATACATTTTATGTCCCGAGAATACAAAGAAATCGCAATCCAGTTTCTGAACATCAATATTGAAGTGAGGGGCAGACTGTGCTCCATCAATAACAACATAAGCATCCGTATTCTTTCTTGTTCTGGCAATGATTTCCTCAATAGGGTTTACAATTCCCAATGCATTGGAAACCTGATTAACAGAAACTACCTTTGTTTTTTCACTTAAAAAATTATCAAAATAATCTAACTGAAGAACTCCGTTTTCGTCAATAGGAATCACACGAAGTTTTGCCCCGGTTCTTTCACAAAGCAACTGCCATGGAACAATATTGGAGTGATGCTCCAGGTAAGAAATAATAATCTCATCGTCTTTTTGCAATTTTTGCGTTAAAATATAAGAGATAAGGTTCAATCCTTCCGTTGTTCCTTTTGTAAATATAACTTCGAAATCATGTTCTGCATTAATGAACTTCTGGATCTTCCTTCTGGAAAGTTCCATTTCTTCTGTTGCGAGTTGGCTTAATGTATGGATTCCTCTGTGAACATTGGCATTAAGCTCCGTATAATATGCGTGACAGACGTCCAAAACCGAATTTGGCTTTTGAGATGTAGCTGCATTATCCAGATAAACCAACGGTTTACCATTCACTTCTCTGTCCAATATAGAAAACTGGCTTCTTATTTCCTGAATGTCAAACATTTATTTATTTTTTAAATTAAAACGCCCTTATTTAGAACTCTTCAAATTTACGGCTTTTTTTCCGAAAGGAAGCATGAAGATATAGCCTGATACTTGTCAGTTGATAGAAATATTCAATGAGAAATAGTGAGCGAAGCTAATGAAGCAAAAGATAAAAAGTAAAATTACTTATAGCTTATCCTGAAATATTACAAATAAAAAAAACCCGTCAAAAAAAGACGGGTTCTATATTGTTTAAATAAGCAATTCTTATTCTGCTGCAGTTTCTTCTGCTGGAGCTGCTCCTTCTTCAGTTGCAACTTCTTCTTCATCTTCATCATCCATTGCAGCTGCACCTCCTTTCATTGCATTTCTAGACATCTTAACAGCAACTACTACTGCATTGTCCGGGTGCATGAAAGAATATCCTTCAGTTTTGATACCACCGATGTAAAGTTTGTTACCGATTCTTAATGGAGTAACGTCAACAACGATCTCGTCAGGTAGGTTAGCAGGGATAGCTTTTACTTTTAGCTTTCTGAAAGACTGACGTAAAACACCACCAGCAACAACACCTTTAGAACGTCCTGTAATTCTTACTGGAACTTCCATAATAACTGGCTTATCGTCAGATAACTGGTAGAAGTCAACGTGAAGAATTTTGTCTGTAATTGGGTGGAACTGAATATCCTGAAGAACAGCTGGAATTGTTTGTCCGTCAACTTCAATAGATACCGTGTGTGCTTCAGGAGTGTATACTAATCCTTTGAAAGCGTTCTCTTCAGCAGAGAAGTTTAAAGGTGCCTCACCTCCATAAACAACACAAGGAACTAATTCAGCATCACGTAAAGCTTTTGTAGACTTTTTGCCCACGCTTTCTCTTTTTGTACCTTGAATTGTAATAGATTTCATTTATAAAAAATTTAAAAAATTGTTCTTAATTTAATTTGTAAACTATTCAAAATCAATTAAATAACAAACTTGCTACTGATTGATTTGTGCTCATGAACCATTGTCATAACGTCCGCAAATAATGGGGCGCAAGATAGCACTTTTATTTTAGATGACAAATTATTTTTAACAGGAATTGAGTCAGTTACAATAACTTCCAATATTTTTGAGTTCTCAATATTCTCGTAAGCCTTTCCTGAAAGCACTCCGTGAGTAGCCATAGCTCTTACTGTTTTTGCTCCTTTCTCAATCAGGATATCAGCTGCTTTGCAAAGCGTTCCTGCAGTATCAATCATGTCATCAATAAGAATTACGTTCTTACCTGTAACATCTCCAATAAGGAACATCTCTTCTACAACGTTTGCTTTTTTTCTTTCTTTATAAGCAATTACTACTTCTGCTCCTAAGTGACCGGCATAGTTTTTTGCTCTTTTTGCCCCTCCCATATCCGGAGAAGCAATCGTAAGATTATCAAGATTTAAAGATTTGATGTAATCTACGAAAATAGTAGAAGCATAAAGATGATCTACCGGAATTTCGAAGAATCCCTGAATCTGATCTGCATGAAGATCCATTGTCATTACTCTTGTTGCTCCCGCTGCTGTAAGAAGGTTAGCAACTAACTTGGCACCGATCGGCGCTCTTGGTTTGTCTTTTCTGTCCTGTCTGGCAAGCCCGAAGTAAGGAATTACAACGGTAATGCTCTTTGCAGAAGCTCTTTTTGCTGCATCAATCATTAGAAGAAGTTCTAAAAGATTGTCTGCAGGCGGGAATGTAGATCCGATTAGGAAAACTCTTCCACCTCTTACAGATTCGTCCAAAACAGGCTCAAATTCCCCGTCGCTGAACTCCTGAAAGTTGATTTTTCCTAATTCTTTCCCATAACTCTGGGCAATTTTCTCTGCCAAGTCCCTGCTGGTTCTTGTACAAAATAGATAACTTAACTGATCGGCCATTTTTACTTTTTAAAAGATTTTGCAAATTTAAAAAAAAACCACAAGATTTACTCCTGTGGTTTTTAAGTTTTTATTTAATCAATAATTATGGTAGTGTAACTCCCGAGTATTTATTAGGGTCTACAAGAGGTAATGACGAATTATAAGTTGCATTAATTGCGGTAATAAATTCGTTGGCAATAACACCATACCCTCTACCTGTTAAGTGAACCCCATCCAGAGAGAATGCTCCTCCTGAAACAAATTTAGCTGTATATTTTACACCATCCCAAGAAATTCCCGAGTCTGCTGCCAATTGTTTAAGTTTAGCATTTGCATCCACAAAAGCATATCCTTTTGCTGTTGCTGCAGCCTTTATTGTTACGTTGTAAGCATCAATAGCATCATTAATTTCTTTAATTTCAGACGGAATCAGAATATACTTATCCGCAAATGGGTAAGCTATCCCTCTGGCTCCAAGTGATGCCGGAATACCTGCAGGAAGGGTCTCAAGTGTACCAATGGCTGCTTTTGTTGTTAAAGGAACAAGATCTCCTGCCTTGGCCTGTCTTGCTTGTCCATAAGTAGCACCAAGATAAGCAGCAAGCATCACTAAAGTTGGATTTCCGGAACCAGCTGCAGCTGCAGTGATTTGCGGTCCTAAATTGGGAATACTTTCATCTTTAATCAACAATGGATTGGCTGCTGTTTTAGAAAGAGGTTTAATTCTGTCTCCTGCACCTAATGCTGTTAAGATTTGGCTTAATGGCCCATACACATTCTTATTTAAGTCATCGATTGTTGCTTCTCCAACGGCAACGTTTCCTTTTCCTAAAACAGCAGAGGTTAAAGGATTGGTTGGAATTGTTGTTAAAGAAGGAATAGAAGTTACACTTGGAATATTGGCAATAACTCCCTTAGCTTTTGTTGCTTCAATTTTGGAAATCAGCAGATCATAATATGTTTTAAACTGAGCAGGAGGTGTTAAAGTTTCAATAGAACTGTCTGCACCTGCCAAGGCATACAATAAAGCATCATTATTTCCAATCCATAATGAGAAGAATGTAGGATTTTGACTAACAAAATCATCAATTACTGATACATTAGGTGAAGAAGCAAATCTTACAAAATAAGGGTTCGCCGTTTTTGTTGCGATTCCCGCAACATCACCATATTTCGGTGCTAATAAATGAGCGACCTTTGCTCCCGGAACTCCCATATTATTGAAGGGTCCTTTCACAAAATTGGTTACTAAATTAGCGGCCTTATTATTATTAACCGGACCAATATCAGGAGCTCCATCAACAAAACCTTTTATATAAAGCTTTGTATCTTGAATCTGAAGTGTAGCACTGCCTCCCAGAGGAAGAAGTAATCCTCCGTTATTATCTCCCATTAAAGGCTGCTTAAACTCTCCTCCACCTACAAGTTTCATTTGCTGAGCAATCATAGATGGATAAGATTCATTTTGTCCGTCTATATAAAGCGCTCCATCTCTATAGCCCGAAGTAAGTGAATTTCCTAAAGCAACATATTTTGAGAAATCAGCACTTCCTTTTGACACCTGTATATCTTTTACATCCGTATCAAAATCCGTCTTACAGCTTGTTACGGTAAAAAGAAGTGCAGAAACTGCTATTGTTGATATTATAATTTTTTTCATAGTCTTTTAAATTAAAAAGGATTATAAGATAAACCTAGACCAAAATAGAACGCTCTTGCTTTTGCTTGTCCGTAGAATCCAAGGTTAGCATTATTTACGTTTCTATACTGAGGCATTGCATATCCTCCTGCAATGTCAACTCCAAACTGCTTCAGTTTAAATCCTACCCCACCTGTAATTACATATGTATCAAAAGAAGGTGTTTCCGGTATGAAGTTTTCATTAGAATAAGGAGACTCATCATAATATGCACCTAAACGTCCATAGATCATATCAGTGAATGCATACTGAGTTCCTAATCTGAAAGTTTTAGAGTTTTTAAAGTTCTTAGGATTAACAAGTATTGTAGGATCTGATGGATTATTAGTTGCAAGCGGCGCATTATCAAAATCCAGAACGAGCCTGCTGTATCTCTCCCATCCATGATAGTTGAAATCAGCAGAAACCTGCCATTTTGGTGTCACTTTGTATGTTAAACCAATTGTATATTCTTCAACTAATGGAAGTGTTGCCGAGAACCCGTCCTGTCCTGCAGCATTTAATTTTAATAATGAATATGGTGTCTGAGTCGGGAACTTGAATGTAGCCGTTCCGTTTTTAGCCTTCATATCAATTGCTGAGCGGTAAGCAATACTCACATCCAATTTCGGATCAGGTCTGAAATAGAAACCAAATCCATATCCGTGTCCGCTTGCTTTTTCGTCATTAATGTTTACCTGTCCGTTAAATTGGGTTACAGCTTTATCCCAGTCTACTTTTCCTCTTGCATAGATGTAACTCGCCCCAAAAGCTAACCAGGGAGCCAGCTTTACAGAGACCATCGGCTGGAAATAATAACTCTTCAGCTCCATTTTCTGTACCATCTCCTTACCTTCCCAGTTATCCGGCCATTTAATCGTACTTCCGAAAGGTGTTGAAAAACTGAAACCTACAGATAGCTTTTCAATTGGTTTATAAGTAATTGCTGCATAGACCGGAGTTCCCAGAGGGTTATCCGTCTCTGTACTCTGCAAAGTATTTAAGTTTTGAAAAGTAACTTTATTACTTGCACCAAACCCTCCTGCCACTACACTCAGCCTGGAAGGAATAAATGACATACCTGCCGGGTTGAAGAATGCAACACTTGCATCTTCGGCATGAGCACTAGTATGCGCCATTGCCAATTGCTTTACCCCCTGCAGAGAAACCCTGAAGCCTCCTGCGTAAGATAAAACGCCCGCCAATAAAGCAGTTGATACTAATATTTTTTTCATAGACTATTATTATATAACCCAAATATAAAATTATTTTGAATACACCTGTTAATATTTCCTAACATTTTAAACAATATGCAAAAAGAAAACTATGTTTAAAATAGCATTCTAAACATAACAAACCACAAATAAGTAATTAACAATATCTTATAGAAACACAAATAAGGAATGGATGAAATCGTTTAATCTTAAACAAATGTTTAACACAAGTGAATTATCAGCTTTCAAAACAACGAGAGAAGTAAAAATTTGAAAAAATGTTAAAGTGGCCAACAGTAAATCCTTCGGGAAACCCAGCATTTTGAAATCATCAAAACCGGTTTAATAAACCTTTTGAACACGCCTTCTTCAGAACATGCTCTTCATATCTTTACTAAAATATAAAAATGTTTTACCCGGAATTCAGGTTATTTAAGTATTTTAGAATTGCATAAAGATAAAAATACATAAATTTGCAAGATTATAAATAATAGTAATATGAGTTGTGGATGCAAAACATCCGGCGATTCTGCACATTCTTGTGGTCCTAAAAAAACCGCAAATGGCTGTGAAAATGTAAATACCTGCGGGAATAGTTATAAATTAAGTGTTTTTGACTGGCTTTCTAACATCAACAATCCGGCACCAAACAGGTGTGATTTTGTAGAAGTTAGATTTAAAAATGACAGAAAATCGTTTTATAAGAATGTAAATAATATTCCTTTACATATAGGTAGCGTAATTACAGTAGAATCTAGTCCGGGACACGATGTAGGCGTAGTAAGCCTTACGGGAGAATTAGTAAAGATTCAGATGAAAAAGAAAAAATTTTCTGAAGAATCAGCACTTAAAATATACAGACAGGCCAACCAAAAGGATCTTGAGGTATGGCAGGAAGCAAGAAAAAAAGAGGACGCTGTAAAGCTCGAAGCAAGAAAAATTGCCCAGAGATTAGGTCTTGAAATGAAGGTAACTGATGTTGAATATCAGGGAGATTCTTCAAAAATAACGTTCTATTATACAGCTGATAACCGAATAGATTTCAGACAGCTGATTAAAGATTATGCCGGAGCTTTCAGAACCAAGATCGATATGAAACAAATCGGGTTCAGACAGGAAGCGGCTAAAGTAGGCGGAATTGGTTCCTGCGGACGTGAGCTTTGCTGTTCTACATGGCTTACAGACTTCAGATCTGTAAATACCAACGTGGCAAGATACCAACAGTTAAGCATTAACCCCCAGAAACTTGCAGGACAATGCGGTAAGCTTAAATGCTGCCTTAATTATGAGCTTGACAGCTACCTGGATGCATTAAGCAACTTCCCATCTTCTTCCACCACGCTGGAAACAGAAAAAGGAAAAGCCTTCTGTATTAAAATAGATGTCTTCAAAAAGAAAATGTGGTTTGCTTATGTAGAAAACTCCATTGCTTGGTATGATTTCGACATTGATCTTGTTAAAAAACTGATTTCAAAAAACAAAAGAGGAGAAAAAATACTTCCTCTGGAAGAATTGAAGCAGCCTGAAACATCCTCTCAAAGCATTGACCTGATCCAGGAAAACAATGTGGATCGCTTCGAGAAGAAAAACAGGAACAACAGAAACAGGAACAACCAGAATAAGCAGAATAATAATCAAAATCAGGGGCAAGGACAAGGGCAAAAGAAAAACAGAACTGAAAGACAGGAAAAACCTAACAGATCTGAAAAACCAGAAAACCCTAATGCCAATTCCGGAAACCAGCCAAGACAGCCAAAACCGCAACAGCAACAAAAAGCACCTGTGGAAAAGGTAAGAGCTGAAAGTAATCCTGATACAGATAAAGCTCAGCAAGGCAATCCGAACAAGAAAAAATTTAAAAAGAAATATCCTCCAAAAAAAGATAAAAATGCGTAACATTTTAGGATTATTCACCTTTATCCTTTTCTTTAGCTGTACCTCTTCTTCAGGAGAAGATGTTATCATGAATTCCGTTGACAATAAGTGGAATAAGAAAAGTGAACAAAAATTTAATCTTGAAATTTCAGATCCGCAGAATCCTAAAAATATTATATTTGTCGTAAGAAATAACAATAATTACCCTTACAGCAATATAAGGTTTATTGTAAATTTCACCAACCTTCAAAACAAAAAAAAGGAGACTGATACCCTGAACTATATTTTAGCAAAGCCAAACGGAGAATGGCTTGGTACGGGCTTTGGTGACACAAAAGAAACGTTGTTTCAGTATAAAATAAATTACAGATTTCCAGCGAAGGGAAAATATGAAATCGGCCTGATTCAGGCGATGAGAAATGACAACCTTCCCGGAATTGAGGATGTTGGGATAAAAATAGAAACGGCTAAACCGTAATCATAAATGGAAGTAAACAATAAAAATGCAGGAAATAAGGGGAAAACATTTCCTCTGCCTCCCAAAAAAAAGGACACCTCTTGGAAAAAATGGGTCTCATTTATTTGGATTGGACTCATTGCGGTGGTTTTAGGGATTTCAGGACTTTTCTTTGCAGTTTCCCAGGGATTCCTTGGTGAAATGCCTGATGTAAAGGAACTTGAAAACCCGGATATCTTCGTAGCTTCTGAAATCATATCTTCAGATGGGGTAACACTTGGGAAATTTGAGAAAGAAAAAACTCAGCCTATTGTGTATAAGGACCTTCCTCCTTACCTTATCTACGCCCTTCAGGCAAAAGAAGATGAACGTTTTAAAGAACATTCAGGAATAGATTTGTACTCTATCGCCAGAGCCGTGGCTTACGGTGGTGGGCGTGGTGGAGGTTCTACCATTACCCAGCAGTTAGCAAAACTTCTTTTCACAGGAACAGCTTCTCAAAATAAAATAGAAAGAGCATTCCAGAAACTGAAAGAATGGGTAGTAGCTGTAAGTCTTGAAAAAAGATATACCAAAGAGGAGATTATCACTCTTTATTTCAATAAGTTCGACTTCTTATTCAACGCTAACGGCATTGAAATGGCGTCCAGAGTTTATTTTAACAAAAAGACCTCTGAACTTACGCTTCCGGAAGCTGCAACTTTTGTAGCCATGCTGGAAAACCCTAGAAAAAACAATCCTTACAGATATCCTGAAAAAGCGAAGGAGAGAAGAAATGTGGTACTGGATCAGATGCAGAAAACAGGATATATTGATGCTGCTACATACGAAAAGGCAATCAACACTCCTGTAGAAGTAGATTTCCATCCAATAAAAAGCATCACTGACGGATATTCTGCTTATTACAAATTCTACCTGAGAAAAGAGATTGATAAATATCTTGAATCTCACGAAAAGGAAACCGGAAAAAAACTTAATCTATATAAAGACGGTTTAAAAATTTATGTTACCCTTGATTCTAAAATGCAGAAATATGCAGAGGAAGCAATTAAGGAACACTTAACTGATCTTCAGAAAAGATTTGATGCTGAGCAAAGAGGCAGAAAGAACAGACCTTTCTACTACCTTACAGACAAGCAGATTAATGATGTAATGGTTCAGGCTATGAAAAGAACCGGCCGATACAAACTGTTAAAAGCTGACGGTATGCCTGATGACTCTATCATGATGGAGTTTAAAAAACCGATCAAAACATCAAGATTTACGTGGGCAGGGGAAGAAGAGGTTGAAATGTCTCCTTGGGACTCTATCAGATATCACAAACAGATTGCACAGGCAGGCTTAATGTCTATGGTTCCGGGAACCGGAGAGATCAAGGCCTGGGTAGGGGGTATCGATTGGCAGCACTTCCAGTATGACCATATTAAGCAAGGTAAGAGACAGGTAGGATCTACCTTCAAGCCTTTCGTATATGCAACTGCTATTATGAAACTAGGCATGACACCTTGTTCAACGGTTTCTAACGGGACTTACGACCATAACGGATGGCATGTACCGGGAAGAGGAGGAATGCTTACTTTAAAAGATGGTTTAGCACATTCTCAAAACCCGATTGCCGCAAGACTTATAGAAATGACAGGTGTAGACGCTGTTATCCAGACTGCAAGAGACCTGGGGGTAACAGAAGATATTCCTAGAAACAACACCATTGCTCTTGGTTCATCAGATATTACCATCTATGAAATGTTAGGTGCCTACAGTACTTTCGCCAACTATGGAAACTACAATAAACCGGAAATGATCTGGAGAATTGAAGATGCTAACGGTAGAGTTATTAAAGAAGTAAACGTAGAGCCTAAAGAAGTAATGAACCCAATGTATGCTTACACTATGATCGAGCTGATGAAAGGTGTTGCACAATATGGTACAGCTTCAGGAGAACTGGGAAGAAGAGGAATATCAAAAGGTGTTGAGATTGCTGCAAAAACAGGTACTACACAGAACAACTCCGATGGTTGGTTTATGGGAATCACTCCTAAACTGGCAACAGGAGCCTGGGTAGGATGGGAAGACAGGGCAACCCACTTCTTCGGAACCGGTGAAGGTCAGGGGGCGAGAATGGCGTTACCGATATGGGCGATCTTCATGAAGAAAGTATGGGCAGACAAAACATTAGGAATTACTCCGGATGATAAGTTTACCAAGCCTTCAGACTGGAAAGACGGCTGTTCAAACCTTAAAGGACTAGGCGGTGGATATGGAGACGACGGAAGCCTTCAGACCATTGATGAGATCAAAAATCCAAGGCCGGCAGATCCCACTCCTAAAAAATCTACAGAAAAGAAAGAAGAGAATATCAATGAAAACCTTCATTCAAACGATGAGGTAGATTTTAATAAATAAATTCTCTTTTAGAAATACATAAGACCTTTCAATAATTCGGAAGGTCTTTTCTTTTATAATTAATACCTTTGATGTATGAATATTGAACGCATCAGCCAACCTTTTATCAAGAAATTTCCTGGAGATTTTTCCAACAACCCTATGCAGAGAAATACTCCAAAGGTTTTATTTTCAACCATTAAACCTGCGGGATTTGATAAGCCTCAGTTAATCGCTTTTAATGAGCCATTATCCGAAGAAATAGGATTAGGCAGGTTCGAAGAAAAAGATCTCGATTTCCTGGTTGGAAATAACCTTCCTGACAATGTTCAGACCTATGCCACAGCTTATGCAGGACATCAGTTTGGAAATTGGGCAGGCCAACTTGGAGACGGAAGGGCCATCATTGCAGGTGAAATAACCAATACTTCAGGCAAAAGGACAGAAATACAATGGAAAGGAGCCGGAGCAACACCCTATTCCCGGCATGCTGACGGGAGAGCCGTTCTGAGATCTTCCGTAAGGGAATACCTGATGAGTGAAGCAATGTACCATTTGGGAGTTCCTACCACCAGAGCTTTAAGCCTTGCGTTTACCGGAGAAAATGTTGTTCGTGATATCATGTATAATGGAAATCCACAACTGGAAAAAGGAGCAGTGGTTATAAGAACTGCTGAAAGCTTTCTCCGTTTTGGCCATTTTGAACTGATGTCTGCCCAACAGGAATACAAGACACTGCAGGACCTATTGGATTTTACTATTGAAAATTATTATCCGGAAATCCAATCATCAGGCACTCAAAAATATAAAGATTTCTTTGAGAATATATGCACCCGCACAGCAGACCTCATGGCTGAATGGTTCAGGGTTGGATTTGTACATGGCGTAATGAATACTGATAACATGTCAATTTTAGGTCTCACTATTGATTATGGTCCCTATTCTATGATGGACGAATATGATTTAAACTTTACACCCAATACTACTGATCTTCCCGGCAGAAGATATGCGTTTGGGAAGCAGGGACAAATTTCTCAATGGAACCTGTGGCAACTGGCTAACGCACTTCATCCTATCATCAAAGATGAAAGGTTTTTAGAAGATACATTAAACAGATATGGCAGCTATTTCTGGGAAGCTCATGACAAAATGCTCTGCAGAAAATTTGGTTTTGACGAGCTGAGAAAAGATGATGATGAATTTTTCACCAACTGGCAGGGATTAATGCAGGAACTGGAGTTAGATCATACTTTATTTTTTAATCTGCTGGAAAAATTAACCGCAGAAATAGATTTAAAAGAACATTTCAGCAAGATCTCCTATACTTTTTTGAATGAAGAAAAACTGGGTAAGCTTAAAAAATTTATTGAAAAATATAAATCCAGGGTAAGCTCAAATACCATTTCGGGAGAAGAATCTCTACAAATGATGGCAGAATCAAATCCAAAATTCATTCTAAGAAACTATCTGCTCTATGAATGCATTGAGGAAATAAACAATGGCCAAAAAGAAATGCTGGAGAAATTAACTAAAGCATTGGAAAACCCATACGAAGAAATATATCCTGAGTTTTCAGCTAAAAGACCATCTGGCTATGACAATATCGCAGGATGTTCTACACTTTCGTGCAGTTCTTGAAAAATATACCACAAAAGCTCTTAAAAAATGAATTATTTATATCATATTAAATATTTTCACTAATTTTAGAAAATTTTTTAATATGAAAAAAACTATACTTTCATTAAGCTTATTATTAGGAATAGCAGTGAACTCCCAAATAGTTCTGCTTCAAGAAGGATTCGAATCCTATACTGATTTTTCTATTAATAACTTTGGCAGCTGGTCTACATTAGATCTGGACGGTTTAAATACTTATACAGGCGGAGGCCCCGTAATTGGAGGCACAGCATCACCTACCTGGTCTCCAGCCTGGGCAAATGCCGGACAACCTATGGCTTTTCAGATTTTTAATCTTTCCACCAGTAATGCAACCAACAATCTGACATCAACTGCTGCTGATGAAGAAATAAGAAACTTCAGTCCACATTCAGGGCAAAAATGTGCCGTCTCATGGGCTGGTGTACCCGCCGGAGGTATTTCTGCCAATAATGACTGGCTGATAACTCCAGCAGTGACTTTAGGAGCCAGCTCAAATGTATTGACATTCTGGGTAAAAGCATTATCTCCTGCTTTTGTAGAAAACTATAAAGTGGGAGTTTATACCGGAACCGGAAATCCAACAGCAGCCTCTAACTTCACCATCATTTCCTCACCAGCAACATCAACAGCTCCCTATGCTGCCTGGCAGCAAGTAACCATTAATCTGGATGCGTATGCCGGACAAACGGTAAAAATAGGATTTCAATACATGTCTTCAGACAAATACATGTTCATGCTTGATGATGTAAATATTACTACTTCAGGAACACTTGGTACTAATGAAGTTTCAAAAGCAAAAACAAACACTGTAATCTACCCTAACCCTACAAAAGGAGAGATCACTATTAAAACTGATAATAAAATAAAATCAGTTTCAGTTATTGACCTGTCCGGTAAAATGCTTAATAAAACGGAATCCGCAACCACAGATATCTCATCCCTGCCAAAAGGAGCCTACCTGATGAAAGTAGAATTTGCAGATGGGACTTCCGCTACAGAAAAAATTATCAAACAATAATCACCACGTGTATACAATCTTCATAAAGCCACCAATTATGGTGGTTTTTTATTTTACTTTTGCAAAAAAATAAGACGCGTGTCATTTATCAAAACAAAATTTATCAACTTTTTCAGGCTGGTTTTCCCGTCCACTTATACCGAACTGGCTGTTTTTCTCTTTTTCATTATTTGTTACGGAATCCTCGGTTCTTATATTGCCGTTCATTACAGAATCATTTTTGACAGCCGAATCCCATGGGATGCCTATTTCAGTTTTGATAACAAATCTATCCTGATGACTGGCGGCAGCTTTGAAAGACATCCTCTATCCTATTATTTTTTCACCTGGATCAGAGAATTCTGCCTATTTATTTCCGGCGGAAAGATGAATATGACTTTCAGACTGTCTCTCGCCTGGCTTAGCAACTTCATCATCACCTTAAATGTTATTCAGGTTTTTAAATACCTTAAGAACATCATCAGGCTTCCGTTACCTTACAGCCTCCTGATTATAGTATTTTTCGGAATCTTTTCTACCAACATTGTTCTTTCATTTACTCCGGAAAATTTCACTTACACCCTGTTTTTACTTTCATTGTATAATTATTATGCCGCAATAAAGCTCAGAAAAGAAGAAAAAATTCCTGCAACAGCACTATCAGTGGCAGGCATTACCATTGGAGGGCTTACCATTACTAATATTGTAAAGGTTTTTATTCCGGTATTCTTTGAAAAAGGACTTTTTAAAAGCTGGAAAAAAATAGGCTGGGCTATTTTAAGAGGAATGATAGCGGTCATTGTATATATATTCCTTTACCTCTATAGGATTGATTTTAAATACCAGAATATTTTTTCGAAAACAAACCAACAGTACGAAAAGTTCTCCAATGTGGAGTCTATGCCGACCTGGGATATGATACTTTCTTTCTTTTTTGGTGGCAATATCCTGTTCCCTGGTTTCATTCTATCTGACAAACACAACATGAAAGGATTTAACTTTAAAGGTCTTTATATGGATCTTTATACATCCATATTTTCATATATTCTTATAGCTGTAATATTGATACTGATAAGTTGGAGTTATATAAAGAATTTCAAAAACAAATGGGTTCAGGTTATTACAATTTCTTTCCTGTTTGACATCTTCATCCATTGTATTATGAGATTCGGGCTCCACACTTCATACATTTACGGCGGACACTTTATTTTTGTATACCCATTGCTTATCGGATGGTTGTTTTACGCATACAGATCATCACCAAAAATGATGGCTTTTTTAACACTTATTACCGGTTTATTATTGGTTTATTTACTCTCAAATAATCTATTCAGAATGTCAGAATTCTTTTGGTTTCTAGAAACCTATTATCAATAAAAAAAGCCGGAATATTTCCGGCTTTTATATTTTGAAATCTTCAATATTATTTTGCTTCTGAACAGAAAATTCTATACTGAACAGCTACTGCAGACTTGAAGTACTCTCTTATTTTAGAAAGATCACCTGAAGCACTTTGTTTAGTAAAATAACTTCCTGCTAAAATCTTATAATTGGGTCTCAAAGAAGCATCTGTTTCTACTTTCAGGTTAGGAAATCTTTTTCTGAAATAAGATTTCACTTCATTAGCTTCTTCATTACTTTTCACTGTTGTAATCTGAATTTTATACCCCAAAATTCTAGGATTTTTTCTACAGATTTCTGCATTCGTCAATTCCCTATTCGGAACATAAATTTTATTAGGTTTTGTACTCGTTCCGGCAGAAATACCAGAGTCATTATTACTGTAATCTTTGGCCGGATTATTAGTAATAACCCTTGAACATTTATCCTCAACACCTTCCAAAGCTGCATTTATTTTGGAATCCATAGTGATGACAAGCTCTGTTCCTGAAAGCGTATCTTTTTTAACAACCTGCTGGGCTTCAATACTATAAAAACTAAATAATGATAATATCGAAAATATTTTAATCAAATTTCTCATTTAAACTTGTTTCCGCAAATTTATACAAATTAAAAAACTATACCAAACAGGTTATTTAGAATCAATACAAATTAAACGTAAATGATATTTTCCCTTTTCGATATGCCGTTAAATTTCTGTTAAAAATATTATTTTTGCGGAATTGATTGAATGTTCAATAATTTACTAACATAAGATAATTTAAATGATTAGTTGGAGAAAGCATTATAAAAAAACGTTGATCGCAATAGGCTTATTGCTATCAACCAGTGCTTCATTTTACGGGCAAGACGGCGATCCTAAAAACGGAGAGAAACTTTTCAAAGCGAATTGTACTGCATGTCACGCGCTGGACAAACAAGTTGTAGGACCACCATTAAAAGGGGTTGTAGAACGTGTAAAGACAGAAGGTGGTGTAGACAAAGATTGGCTTCACAAGTGGATCAAAGACAACAAAGCTCTTAGAGCTTCTGGGGATAAATACGCTAATGAGATTTTTGAAAAGTTTAACAAGACTGAAATGCAGGTCTTTCCAAATCTTACAGATAAGGATATTGACGACATTTTAGCTTTCACAACTAACCCTCCTGCTCCGGAGGAGAAAAAGCCGGAAGCAACTCCTGCAGCTGATGCAGCTACGGCAGCTCCTGCAGACAAAAGCACAACAAACATCGTTATTATTTCACTTTTAGCCATTGCAGGTCTATTAGTTTGGATTTTGGTTAAACTGAGACAATTGGTAAAACTAGGTCAATCTGAAGAATTATCAGGGCTTAACGAAACCAGAGTTCGTTCTTTCAGTGAAATGTACGAGAAGTTCCACTACATTGGTAAAGGGTTACTGGCTATTCTTGCTATCCTTGCCGCTTACGGAGTTTGGAACTGGTTAATGTGGATCGGTGTTTACAAAGGATACAAGCCTGAACAACCAATCTACTTCTCACACAAAATCCACGCTGGAGAACAGAAAATTGACTGTCAGTTATGTCACTCTAGTGCTAAATACGGAAAAGTATCTGAAATCCCTTCTATGAACGTTTGTATGAACTGTCACAGAACAATTTCTGAATACAATGGTAAATACCTTGAGCCAGGAAAAGATAAGGCATTCTATGACGGAGAAATCCAGAAGATCTATGCAGCAACAGGTTGGGATCCTGCAAAACAACAGTACACAGGAAAAACACAGCCGGTTGAATGGACAAGAATCCACAATATGCCAGACTTCGTTTACTTCAACCACTCTCAGCACGTTATTGCAGGTGAACAAGCGATCATCAATTCTTTCAACAAAAAGAACCCTAACAACAAAATTGATGTTGTATGTAAAGCTTGTCACGGAAAAATTGATACAATGAATGTTGTTCAGATGGCTAACGACTTTACTATGGGATGGTGTATCGAGTGCCACAGAACTACTGAGGTTGATATGAACAACGGTTATAATAAAGAGTACTTCAAGAATCTACACGACAAGTTGAAAAAACAATATCCACAAGATGGAGGTAAAATCACTGTAGATGCAATTGGAGGTCTTGAGTGTGGTAAATGTCATTATTAATAACTAAAAAATTAGAAGTATAAATGGCTTCAAACAAAATACAATTCAGAAGTATTCATGAACTTAAAGATCCGGCTTTAAATAATAAGCTGGCTCAGAAAGAGTTTCAGGAAGAAATTCCGGTAGAAGATTTCCTTGGAGATGCTGAGAAAAACGGATCCAGTACTTCAAGAAGAGATTTCCTTAAATTATTAGGATTCTCTACAGCAGCAGTAACATTAGCTGCCTGCGAAGCTCCGGTAATCAAAACGATTCCTTATGTGGTAAAACCACATGATATTATTCCGGGAATCCCTAACTATTACGCTTCAACATATTTTGATGGGTTCGACTTTGCTAGTGTTTTAGTAAAAACTCGTGAAGGTAGACCAATCAAGATTGAACCAAACCCGGCTGGTGGTGATTTAGGTAAAACTAACGCAAGAGCTCAGGCAAGTGTACTTTCTCTTTATGATAATGATAAAGTAAAACAGCCTAAACTAGACGGTAAAGATGAGACTTTCGACAAAGTAGACAGTTTCGTTATTAAAGGTTTGGAAGAAGCTAAAGCGTCAGGCAAAAAGATTGTGGTATTGTCACACTCTTTTGCTTCACCAACATTCAAAAAGTTATTCGCTGAATTCAAAGCTAAATATCCTACAGCTGAATTGGTAACTTTCGATGCTTATCCTTATTCCGCAGGACTAGATGCTGCTCAGGAAGTATTCGGACAAAGATCATTACCTGTTTATGACCTTAACGGTTCTGAATTGGTAGTTTCTTTCCAGGCTGATTTCTTAGGAGATTACAACGCTTCAAGCTTAGAGTCTTCTTATGCAGCGGCTAGAAAACCAGGTCCAAACATGTTAAGACACATTCAAGTGGAATCTAACATGTCATTAACAGGAGCTAACGCTGACTCAAGATACAGATTAAAGCCAAGTGCCGTAAACAAAACTCTGGTTGAAGTTTACAACGCAATCGTAGGGGGTGGTACTTCTGATAAGACTGCTACTGAAATTGCTAACGAACTTAAAGCAAAAGGAAGCAAAGCTGTTGTTTTTGCTGACGGTTCTAAAGGAGCACAGGTTTTAGCACACTTAATCAACCAAAAATTAGGTTCAGTAGCTTTCACTGGTAAAGCAAACTTCCTAAAAGAATTCGACGGTGCAAGATATCAGGAATTCCTGGGATGGATCAACGGTGGACAAGTTGGGGTATTAGTTACCAACAACGTAGATCCTATCTATGCCCATCCAAAAGGAGAAGACTTCAAAAAGTCTTTATCTAAAGTTCCTTATGTAATTGCTGTTGCTGATAAGAAAAATGAAATGTACAAAGCAGCTAAGGCTGTTATTCCGGTAGCAAACTGGTTAGAGTCTTGGGGAGATATCGAACCACAGACAGGAGTATATTCATTAATGCAGCCTACGATCCAGAAGATCTATAAATCAAGACAGATTGAAGAATCTCTATTGGTTTGGAAGAATGGTAAAAACAATGCTGCCAACAATTACTACGATTATTTAAAGGCAAGCTCTGCTTCCCTTTTAGGTGGTACTTCTTTCAACAAAGCTTTATATAACGGTATCAACCCTTCTACTAATTCAACAACATTATCTTATGCAGGAGGAAACGCCGCACAAGCTATTGCTGAATTAGGAAATTTCAAAGCTTCAGAATTAGAATTAGTATTATACACCAAGACTTCAATGGGAGACGGTACTCAGGCAAACAACCCTTGGTTGCAAGAATTACCTGACCCAATCACAAGAATGTCTTGGGATAACTACCTTACAATTTCTCCGAAAGATGCAGAAAAGTTTGGTATCGACAACGATCTTAACGCAAGAATGCAGTTGGATGGTTCTATCGTAAACCTTACTGTAAACGGAGTTACAATAAAAGATGTTCCTGTATTCGTACAGCCGGGTCAGGCAGAAGGATCGGTAGGTCTTGCGCTTGGTTATGGTAAGAAAAACTCAGGAGCAACTGCTGATACTGGGGTAAATGCTTATCCTTTATTCGATGGTTCTAACCTTGTTGTTTCCGGTGTTAAAATTGAGAAAACAGGAGAAGATCACGAATTCGCAGGGATCCAGCTTCAGAATACATTAATGGGTCGTTACGAAATCGCGAAGGAAGTTCCTTTAGCTGAATTCATCAACGTACCATTCGATGACGAGCACAAAGGATGGAATAAGCCTTTGGAATACCACACCATCAGTGGAGCTCTTCCAGCAAGAAAAATTGACCTTTGGGATGCATTTGATGATACTGACGGTCCTCACTTCAACTTATCTATCGACTTAAACTCTTGTACAGGTTGTGGAGCATGTATCATTGCTTGCCAGGCTGAGAACAACGTTCCTGTAGTAGGTAAAGAAGAAGTAAGAATGTCCAGAGATATGTATTGGTTAAGAATTGACCGTTACTATTCTTCAAGACAAACTGTAGAAGTATATGAAGGATTAAAAGACGGAATGGCTGTACCAGAATTATACGGTACTGCATTCAACAAGGAAGGAGGTGCATTGAACCACCCTGCTGATAATCCGGATGTAATCTTCCAGCCAGTAATGTGTCAGCACTGTAACCACGCTCCATGTGAAACTGTATGTCCGGTAGCGGCTACTTCACACGGTAAGCAAGGTCAAAACCATATGGCTTACAACAGATGTATCGGTACCAGATATTGTGCAAACAACTGTCCGTACAAAGTAAGACGTTTCAACTGGTTTACTTATAACCTAAATGATAAGTTCGACTACAACATGAACAACGATTTAGGAAGAATGGTACTTAACCCGGATGTAGTTGTTAGAACTAGAGGGGTAATGGAGAAATGTTCAATGTGTATCCAAATGACTCAGAATACTATTCTTGAGGCTAAGAAAGAAGGAAGAAAAGTGAAGGATGGAGAATTCCAGACAGCTTGTTCTAAGGCTTGTTCTACTGGTGCAATGACATTTGGAGATATGAATGATAAAGATTCTTCAATTAGAAAGGTATATGCCTCTAACAGAAGATATTATTTACTTGAAGAGATCGGAACAAAACCAAACGTGTTCTATCATACTAAAGTAAGAAACAGAGTAGAAAAATAAAGTTTAAATAATAAATAGGTAAAAAATGTCAGGACATTACGAAGCTCCGATAAGGGAACCTCTGATTATTGGTCACAAAACTTATCACGATATCACAGAAGATATTGCACGACCTATCGAAGAAAGAGCAGGTAAATTATGGTGGATTTCATTATATGCAGCCTTAGTTCTATTCATCTATGGATTCGGATGTATCGCTTATACTATCGGAACAGGTATTGGATCATGGGGGCTTAACAGAACTATTAACTGGGGTTGGGATATTACCAACTTCGTATGGTGGGTAGGTATTGGTCACGCCGGAACCCTAATCTCAGCGGTATTATTATTATTTAGACAGAGATGGAGAATGTCTGTAAACAGATCTGCAGAGGCAATGACGATCTTTGCGGTTGTACAGGCAGCAATCTTCCCTGTAATTCACATGGGTAGAGTTTGGGTTGGATACTGGGTTTTCCCTTTACCAAACCAATTCGGTTCTCTTTGGGGGAACTTTAACTCTCCTCTACTTTGGGACGTATTTGCGATCTCTACGTATTTCTCAGTATCAACTGTATTCTGGTTCATGGGATTGATCCCTGACTTTGCAATGATCAGAGATAGAGCTAAAACTCCTTGGACTAAGAAGATTTATACATTCCTTGCATTCGGTTGGGGTGGTAAAGCAAAACACTGGCAAAGATTCGAAGAACTTTCTTTAGTTCTTGCAGGGTTAGCAACTCCACTTGTATTCTCAGTACACACTACCGTATCTTTTGACTTCGCAACTTCAGTAATTAAAGGATGGCACTCAACTATCTACCCTCCTTACTTCGTTGCTGGTGCGATTTTCTCAGGATTTGCAATGGTACAGACCCTATTGTTAGTTGCAAGAAAAGTTTGTCACTTAGAAGAGTATATTACAATGTATCATATCGAAATTATGAACATCGTAATCATCTTAACAGGTGGTATGGTAACTGTAGCTTACGCAACTGAATATTTCATCGGATGGTATTCTGGATCTAGATTTGAAGACTTTACTTATCTTTCTCCAGGTGCTGCAGTGGGCCCTTACTGGTGGGCTTTCTGGTCACTAATCATCTGTAACCTTGTTATTCCGGCTTCATTCTGGTTCAAGAGACTAAGAACAAACATTATCTGGACGTTCATCGTTGCATTGATTATCAACATCGGTATGTGGTTCGAACGTTTTGATATCATCGTTATCAACCTTTCCAGAGACTACTTACCAGGATCATGGACAATGTTTAAGCCAACAATCATTGATGTGGGTGTATACTTAGGAACAATCGGATTCTTCTCTGTATTATTCTTATTATACGCAAGAACATTCCCTGTAATTGCACAGGCTGAATTAAAATCGATTTTGAAAATCTCAGGTGAAACTTATAAAGCAAAAGAAGGAGATGAGCACCACTAAAATTGTATACGGACTTTATGCTGATGACGACGATTTAATGAACGGCGTTAAAGCATTCAACGATAAAGGAATCAAAATAAACGAGGTTTATACTCCGTTTCCGGTTCACGGACTAGATAAAGCTTTGGGGTTAAAGAAAACCAGAATTTCTGATGCTGCTTTCATCTATGCTTGTTATGGGGTTACTATCGGTGCTACTTTAACTTGGTACGTGATGAACCACGACTGGCCTCAGAATATCGGTGGTAAACCAGCTTTTGACTGGGGACACAACATGCCGGCATTCGTAGTTCCAATGTTCGAATTAATGGTATTCTGTGCAGCTCACATGATGTCTCTAACTTTCTTGGTTAGAAACAAAATGTATCCAGGAGCTCCAGCTCAGAACCCGGATCCAAGAACTACTGATGATAAATTCATGATGGAATTCGTAACTGAAGATGTAGAATCTGTAAAGCAGTTGCTAATTGAAACTGGAGTTGAAGAAATAACTGTTAAAGACGCTTAAAATGAAAAAGAATGTATTAAGAATTACAGCAGTTTTAGGTTTAACAACAGTTTTACTTAACTCTTGCGGACCAAAGGAGAATACTCCGCTGGTATATTTCCCGGACATGTATTTTCCGGTAGCTTATGATCCATTGATGAAGGCTCAGGATGCGTATTCAGATCATGAAAATGAAATTCCTGCTTTTGTTAAAAATAATGGTGCAACAGGTCTTTCTCCGGTAGAAGGATCAGTTGCTCAAAATAAAGATGGAGTTTTTGAAGAAAGCTTATTGCCAAAGAATGTTGACGAGTACAACGCAGGTTATGATGCTTCTAAAAAACTAACAACTTCTCCTCTGAACCCAGCTAATGCAGCTAAGGATCTTGAAAGAGGAAAAGTATTGTTCGACCACACTTGTGCTGCATGTCACGGAACAGGAGGTGATGGACAAGGACCTATCGTACAGAGTGGAGCGTTCTCCGGAGTACCAAACTATGCTGACAGAGAAATTACTGTAGGATCTGTTCATTATGTATTAACAAACGGTAGAAATGCCATGGGATCTTATGCGGGACAATTGAACGCAGGAGACAGATGGAGAGTAGCAATGTATGTGATGAGTGCTTTCAAAAAAGGAGCAGCAGCACCGGCAGCAGCTACAGCGGCGGCACCAGCAACAACTGAAACGACTACCGAAACTAAAAAATAAGAAAAGAAATGTATAGTTTTTCACCAAAATTAAAATCAACTTCTATAATACTTCTTGTTGTAGGTTTAGTTCTTTTCGGTATTGGTTTCTTTATGAACAAAGGAATTTCTACTGAGAAAATAGAACAAATGATGGAAGCTGTTCATGCTTCTGGTCATACTGCTCCTACACACTCGAGTGAAATGGTTGGACCTCAGGATCACGCGGCTCACCTTGAGCACGCTACAATGCAGGTTCACAATCAGCCTTTAGCATCATTACATTTTGTAGCTGTATTTTTCTTTGGAGTAAGCTGCTGTGTATTGTTCTTCTATTGTATTCAGCATGCTGGACACGCAGGATGGCCAATCATCATTACAAGAGTAATGGAAGCTATTGCTTCTTATATCCCTTACGGTGGTGCAATCCTTGTTATCCTGATGATTTTAAATATCACACACAACGGGCACTTATTCCACTGGATGGACCCTGAATTGACAAAACCGGATTCTCCGCATTTTGATGTGATCTTATTCGAAAAGAAAAAGTTTTTAAATATTCCTTTCTATGCAGTTAGAACTTTAATCTATGTGATTGGTGCTTCTTTCTTCGCTTGGAAATTGAAAGCTCAGTCTAAGAAAGTAGACGAAACCAAGTCTAAAGTAGAGTATCAAATGCTTTACAGATGGTCTGTAGGTTACATTGCATTCTTCGGATTTGCTTCTGCAGCTTGGGCTTGGGACTGGTTGATGTCTATTGACCCACACTGGTATTCTACAATGTATATCTGGTATTCAATGGTTAGCTGCCTTTCAAGTGGTATTGCTGTAATCATTCTATTAAGTGTTTACCTTAAGAAAAATGGTTTCCTACCACAGTTCAATGATAACCACTTACACGATTTAGGAGTTTTCCTTTTCGCTACAAGTATGCTTTGGACATATACATGGTTTGCTCAGTTCATGCTTTACTGGTATGCAAACGTTCCGGAAGAGGTTAACTACTTCTTCGGCAGATTCCAGCACTACTCTCCTACTTTCTTACCGATGTTGATCATCAACTTCTTATTACCGCTATTGGTATTAGTAAGCAGCAGCATCAAGAGAAACTACAAAGTAGTTACTACAATGGCAGTAGTTGTTATCTTGGGTCACATTTTGGATTACTTCAACATGGTAATGCCGGGAACAGTAGGACCATACTGGAACACACCTGAAGTATTCCTGTTAATTCTTGGAGCAATCCTGTTCGTAGTTGGATTATTTATGTTTACTGTACTTTCAGCTTTATCTAAACTGAAGTTGATTCCTACAGGAAACCCTTTCTTACACGAATCTGAAATTTATGAGTATCCTTTCTAAGGACTTCTAATAAAACTTTAAAAAGACTGATTGCTTGAACAATCAGTCTTTTTTTATGTTCAAAATATGCATATTATTTTCATTTATAATTCAAAGATGAGCTCCGCAAAAACAAAACAAAAAATAAAATCCTCTATTAATAAAGGTTTTAGTAAATTTGCAACAAACCAAATAAAAATGAAAAAGTTTTCTTTTCTACTTGTTTTCAGTCTCTTGCTTTTTACAGCATGTAAGAAAGATCATGTAGATGCTACGAATACTAAAACGCTGCAGTCAAGTATCAATGATATGACTTCCAGCTTACCTACCATTAAACAGATTAAGTTTAATGAAGCTCTTTATATTCTTAAAACATTTGGCGTGGAAGCTGATGGAGATGTGAACGAGCTAAAAGCTTTGGGGCAACTGATTAACGGGAAAAAGGTTCCTGAAATCATGGCCTTGGCTGACGAAGTTGCACAGAAAAACGGAATTGAATGGGCAAGTACTGCTCCTCCATCATTGGGTGAAATGAATATCTTCGGAGATGATAAAGCCAAAGAAAGTGATCCAAATGATGTGAAAGCAGGTGCATTAACCCTAATAACAAGGCCCACGGGTGATGACGGAAGCGGTGCGCCAACTGCAATCCAGATCGTTCCAAGATTAGTAGATGCAGCTGGAAACCCTGTATCATTTACCGGTGCTGGCCTGGAAGCTACTTTAGAAGTTTTCAGCAATGGAGTAAGACTTTCAACAGCTAAGAACCTGATGCAGGACAATAATTTTAAAGGGTTTAACCTTAAGTTCTCTTCCATTCCGGCTTCAAAAGTGGTAGATAATAAAATTGACATCACAGTTTCTGTAAAAACAACAGCAAAAACATTCAAAATGTCTAAAATTGGACTGGATGTAAATGCTGCCGCATTGAAAGTTCCTGCTGTTCCGAAAACAGATACAACTGCAATACCACAACAGCCAAGTGCCGTAGTAGACCCGAATAATCCGGCTACAGCTAATCCAGCTACCACAACAGAACCTGGTACAGCAGCTCCTGCAACACCAACGGCTCCAAAACAGCCAACTGCAGATCCGAAAAATACAGTAAGTAAATTCCTGAGCAGTGTAAGCTCCCAGAACCTTAAAGCTGCTTATGATGCCTCTAACAACCCAAGCTGGGGAAGCTATGAGTCTTTCTCAAACCCTAATTCAGGTTTTGGAGCAGTAAAAAATGTAAGCGTTAAGAATATTACTACAACGGCAACCAATGCAAACGGAGCCAGTGTAAACGCTACTTATGATGTAACGGATAAAAACGGAAAGACAACTTCATTAAAGGTAACTTTCGGACTTAAAAATGTAAACGGAGACTGGAAAATTTCCAGCTATAAAATAAACCCATAAATGGCTTCAGCAGAATTAATCAAAAGACTGGAAGAAACAATTGAAAACATACCTGACTTCCCTATTCCGGGGATTCAGTTTAAAGATATTTCACCTATTTTTTTAGATCCTAAACTTTATGAAGACGTTATTGCAGACCTTGCTGCCAAAAGTAAAGGAAAAGTAGATGCGGTATGCGGAATAGAAAGCCGGGGCTATCTTTTCGGAATTGCCATTGCTGTTGCACTGGAAGTTCCTTTTATCCTAATTAGAAAAGCAGGAAAACTTCCGCCGCCTGTTATTTCAGAAAAATATGATCTGGAATATGGAAGTGCCACAATCGAAACCCGTGAAGGACAGATTAAGCCGGGACAAAGGGTTTTAATTCACGATGATCTTTTAGCAACAGGAGGAACCACAGAAGCCGCTGCTAAATTAGTAGAAAAACAAGGAGCAACTGTTTCTCAATTCAGTTTCCTGATTGGATTAAAAGGGTTGAATGGAGACGAAAAACTAAAGAAATTTGGTGCAGAGGTTTACCATATTTTAGAATATTAATCTAAGTAAATAAAAAAATTAATGCTTCGTAACTATGTTTTCGAGGCATTTTTCTTATTAACAATTGATAATTGATAACATTTACAGAATAATGCTCTAAAAGTATTTTGTAAATCTCTAAGAAACAATTAAATTTGCAATTCAATTTTTAAAAACTTATGGCAAAATTGGGAAAGAATGCTCAGAATGAGCAAGAAGGTAAAGAAACGGTTGAGTTCTTCAAAGATCTTGACAGAGAAGCCTTAAACACTGAGAGATTTCTTGAAAAATATTCAAAACCACTAGGTATTGTATTTGGAGTTTTAGTTTTAGGAGTTTTAGGGTTCTTCGGATATAAGCAATTTGTAGTTGCCCCTAAAAATGCAGAAGCGGTAAAAAGTTTCTTAGCTGCTCAGAAGAACTTAACTGAAAATAAAGATAAAGAAGCTTTAGGAGGCAAATCTGCAGCCAACCCTGGTTTCATTGGTACAGCTAATGAATATTCAGGAACAAGCATTGGTCAGTTATCCGCTTACAATGCAGGTTTATTGAAATTCAAAGAAGGAAAATTCCAGGAAGCTTACGATCTATTAGATAAATTCTCTTCTGATAATAAAACCCTGATGGCAATGAAGTATGGTGCTATGGCGGATGCAAAATCAGGACTGAACAAGAATGATGAAGCTTTATCATTATTAGACAAAGCTGCTTCTGTTTCTGATGACCCTTATACAACTTATTTTTTCACAAGAAAAGCAGGTATCGTAGCATTGGGATTAAAGAAAAATGCAGACGCTAAAAAATACTTCTCTCTGATTGACGAGAAATACCAGGATTACGACAACGGAATGTCTGATTCTTACATTGAAATGACTAAATATTATTAAAAAATGGCAACAGTTAATCTTTCCGATTACAAGCCACTTCATATAACTAATGCCGAAGATTTTTCTATCGGCATTGTTTTTTCTGAGTGGAATGATTTTGTAACATACAATCTTCGTGATGCAGCTTTGGAAATCCTTGAGAAAGAAGGAGTAAAACCAGAAAATATTAAACTTTTCCCGGTTCCCGGAGCTTTCGAATTAAGCTATGCAAGTATGCAGCTTTGCAAAGAGAGAAAATATGACGCTGTGATCTCTATCGGATGCGTCATCCGTGGGGAAACCCCTCACTTCGATTATGTTTGTTCTGCTGTAGCACAGGGAATCAAAGACTGTAACATAATGACAGATACTCCTACCATCTTCTGTGTTCTTACAGATGATACTAAAGAGCAATCTATAGCAAGAAGTGGCGGAGACCTGGGAAACAAAGGTGTAGAAGCAGCAGTAACTGCCTTAAGAATGATTGATTTCAAAAAGAAATTATCTGATAAAAAAGGAAACATCGGTTTTGGACACTCTTAATCGTTGACAAACTTTAACAATATCTGAGGACTATTTTTAATAGTCCTTTTTTGTTGGAAAATTCAGGAGCCAGGACAAAATTCATTAAACGCCCGTTTAAATAATACCTTTCAATTCTTAAAATCTTATTAATAAATATCAGGTTTTGCTTTTTTTCATCCAAAAGTTGTATACAACAACTATCTTTGTAAAAATAGTATAGACCATAAATCCATGTTTCTAAAAAAAATAAAACCATTCCTGTACTTAGGAATCTTTTATCTGATTATTTCCTTGATTATAAGGGTAGTATTCTTTTTTCACCCCATCACTACAGCCAGTTTCGGATTTTTTGAGATCATTAAAGTACTGTTTGTAGGGCTCATCAATGATATTTTTGTTTTTATCCTTGCCAGTACCATCCTTGCCCTCTATTTTTTATTCCTTTCCAATTCGAAATATAAAAAGCCTTACGGATATATTATCTTCGGCGTATTGGTTACATTTTTCCTGTACATCTGGCTTATTCCCAATAATATCTTTAAGCAATACGGAGGCTCTGTAACAGAAATAGCCCTTTCTTTTGTAGGGGTAAAGGCATTCCTGTTTGGTTTAATGCTTTTCCTTCCAACCCAGAGAATAAAGATCCGGAATGTTTTATACTTTATTACCTTATTGCTTTATGTGCTGCTTATCATTTTCAATGGAGTAAGTGAATATTTCTTCTATAATGAATTTGGGGTACGTTATAATTTTATTGCCGTAGATTATTTAATATACACGAATGAAGTGATTGGAAATATCATGGAAAGTTATCCTGTTATTCCTTTATTTTCAGGTATAATGCTTGTTACATTAACCATCACCTGGTTTATCTATAAAAAAACAAAAGATGAATTACTGGAGCTTCCTAACTTCAAACAGAAACTGATCTTACTGGGTTCTTTCGCTGTACTTTGCGCCATTAGCCTACTTACTCTTCCATCATTAATGCAAATCAAATCAGACAATGTTTTTGCTGATGAAATTGAGGCCAATGGACTTCCTAAGTTTTACTGGGCTTTTACCCATAATGAGCTTGATTATTTCCAGTTTTATTCGCAACTGGACCAGAAACAGGCAGAGAAAAACTTCTTAAGCCAATACCCGCAGCATACTTTATCAAGAAATATTGTAGCAGAGCAGCCGGAACTCAAAAAAAATGTAGTGCTGATATCTATAGAGAGTCTTTCTGCAGATTTCCTTGAACATTATGGGAATACCCAGGAGATTACCCCATTTCTGGATAGCCTTGCAGATAAATCACTGATGTTTACTAATCTTTATGCGACAGGAAACAGAACTGTACGCGGCCTGGAAGCTTTAACCCTATGTATTCCTCCTACTGCCGGAGAAAGTATCATCAAAAGAAATGATAATAAAAACAAATTCACTACAGGAAATGTATTCAAGTCAAAAGGATATGATGTAAAATTCCTGTATGGCGGATACAGCTATTTTGATAATATGCAGGACTTTTTCGGCGGGAACGGATATGATATTGTAGACAGAAACAATTTTAAGCCGGAAGAAATTACCTTTGCCAATGTATGGGGTGTTGCAGATGAAGATATGGCCAGAAAAGCTATTCAGGTGATGAATGCTGAAGCAAAATCAGGGAAACCTTTCTTCAACCACTGGATGACGGTTTCCAACCACAGGCCTTTCACTTACCCTGATGGAAGAATTGACATTCCGGGAACTTCAAAATCCCGTGAAGGCGGTGTAAAATATACAGATTATTCTCTGAAATTGTTTTTTGATATGGCGAAAAAGCAGGATTGGTATAAAAATACGGTCTTTGTGATTATTGCAGACCATTGTGCTTCCAGCGCCGGAAAAACGGAACTTCCAATGGATAAGTACAGAATCCCTGCAATGATCTTTTCAGAAGGGTTTATCCAGCCGCAGAAGTTTGATACCCTGATGTCTCAGATTGACGTGATGCCTACCCTTTTTGGATTACTTAATTTTAGCTATCAATCTAAATTCTTAGGTCAGGATGTTTTCAAACCAGAATTTCAGCCTAAGGCCTACATTGCCACCTATCAGGATCTTGGTTTTGTGAAGAACAATCGCCTGACCATCATTTCTCCGGTGAAGAAAGCCAAACAATACTCTCTGGATTTAGAAAAAAGTGATCTTGCTCCGGAATTTAAGCTCTATTATGATGAGAAGCTGTTGAAAAACCCGGATCAGAAACTAATAGATGATGCTATTTCAGCGTACCAGTCAACTTCTTATTGGCTGAAAACCAAACAACTGAACAGGTAAAAACGGTTTAGATACTTTAACATATGAAGTATTCATTTATACATAAGAGGATCTTTGCATCCTCTTTTTTTATTTTTGGGAGTAAAGCCCCGAACACTTAAGGTTACCAATAACATAAATTAGCAGCAAAATATTTCAAAATTATTCTTTGCAGATATATAAAGAGAGTCGAGTCTCCTGCAATTGCTGTTTCTCCGGAAGTATAACTGGCATTATACTCTATTTATAACAATTAGCAGGATAAGGCTTCAAAAAAGAGTAATGAATGTATAAAGGAACTAATTTAAAAGTTTAATAATTACCCGTATAAAAATCTTCCCGTCTTAACATTTTAATTATCGTAAGGTTTAATTTTATAAATTTACGAACACAAAAAAGATTTATTATGAGATGGACAGACGACAGAGGCGGAAACGTTGATGATCGCCGTGGCTCCGGAGGCGGAAGTGGCGGTATGATTGTTGGTGGAGGACTCGGAACTTTAATTATAGCAGCTATTGTTTTCTTTTTAGGAGGAGATCCTTCCGGTATATTGAATTCCGGCAGCATACAGCCTTCAGAAAATACAGGAGAAAGAAGAGAGCTTACCACACAGGAAAAAAAGATCGGGGAAATGGTTGATATGATGTCTGGCTGGAATACCCAAACCTGGAGTCAGATTTTCAAAGAAAATGGCATGAATTTTACTGAACCCAGAATTGTGCTTTTCGAAAACACTACCAGCTCCGGATGTGGTACTGCACAATCTGCCATGGGACCTTTTTATTGCCCTGCAGACCAGAAAATCTATATGGACATGGAATTTTTCGGTGAACTCCAGCAAAGGTTCGGGGCAAAAGTAACTGAATTTACAGTAGCCTATGTTCTTGCTCATGAAATGGGACATCACGTACAGACTCTGTTGGGAACCACTCAAAAAGTAGATGCCCTGAGAAGAAGCGGAAGGTACTCTGAAGCAGAAATGAACAGAGTATCTGTAGCTACAGAACTACAGGCAGATTTTTATGCCGGAGTCTGGGCTAAACGTACGGATGAAACTAAAAAAATTCTGGAACCGGGAGATATTCAGTCTGCAATAGATGCGGCAGAAGCCGTAGGTGATGACAATATCCAAAGAAGAGGGCAAGGATATGTAAACCAGGAAAGCTTTACACACGGGTCATCAGCTCAACGTAAAGAATGGTTTATGAAAGGATATAACACTGGTGATATCAGACAAGGTGATACTTTTAATCAGCTTTTGAAATAAAAATAAATGTGTACAAAATACTACCCTGGAGAAAATTTCTTCAGGGTATTTTATTTAAATCTCCCTTATCTCCCACTATTTTCCATACAAAAATGTATTTGTACACAAGAAAATAATTTTGCACATTAACCATTTCTCTTTTTATTTTTTGAAAAAAATCCCCCTCAACATATTATCTTATTAATTTTTGGGACTTTGATAAAAAGTAAGGTTTTTAATGTCTCAAAAGACCTCAATATTGTATAACAAATTACAATAAGAATACATGTTTTTTCACCCGGTTAAGATATATTTATTTCTAATTTCGATTGTTCAACGTTGAAATAGTTTTCTACAGGATCTGTAAGTGCGCATTATAGAGCCGATAGAAAACCTGAACTCCTTGCTAGGGATTAAGTAGCAAAAAAAAAAATTGTAATTATAAAAATTCAAAAAATGAAAAAATTAAATGTATCGCAAATGGAAAATTTGCAAGGTGGAAATATTCATCAGTGTAATATAGCAGCTATTGCTGCTGGTGGAGTTGGTGCTTTTATTCCTGCAGTTGCTGTAGGAGCTTCAATTTGGGCACTTGGTTGTTATCTGTATTCTATGTAATTGCTTTTATTATGAAAAAACTAGAAAATCATAGAATGGAGTCCGTAAAGGGTGGAAGTCCTAAAGATTGCTGGAATGGAGCCATCATTGCCACTGTAATTAATCCAGCTTTTGGGTATAACCTTGCCTGGTCTTGTTGGGTAGCATCCTGGTAAAAAATAATATTATGGCAGTTTCAATAAACTATAAAGAGAAAAGAAATCTAACTATTCTATTTTATATTCCGGTTTTATATGTAGCCTACTATATGGATGCATTATCTTTCAGGGCTTATACATTCTTTTTTATTGTTGGAATGTCATGTCTTCTAACATTAACTATGAGTAAAAGCACAATTTTTAAAGATATTGCATTTTCATTTATTTGTGGCCTTTCAATATTTTTTCTGGGCTTTATACTTTATAAAATGTAAGAAGGATATTAGTTTACTATATTTCTCCAAAAGAGATAAATATATTACTATTGGTTTTATATGAGAGAGGTGTAACAGCCTCTCTTATTAACAATAATGATGTTCTTAATTTTCATTTTCACAATTTTTTCAGAATATGTAAAGTTGGTTCCTTACTCCTTTATAAGTAATTTTTATCCTTACTCTCAGGATAAATAAAATCTTCAATTTTTTTCATCCCCATTACTTAATTTATGAAAAACCTTATACTTTTCGTAGGCATTATTATGTGCTATTTTTTACTTACCTACTTAGACAAAACATATATAACTACTAATACAAAAATCATAGATTTTCTGGCCAAAGACTATTCTAATGCAATGATACAGGATTACCTGGAAAGCCAGAAAAAATGGTGGTGGGTAAGCTATGCCACTACTCCAGTTCTATTAGGAATTAAGATAGTTTTAGTTGCTTTTTGCCTGAACTTTATCAAACTTTTAGATCTTCCGGGATTAGAAAACCTTAGATTTTCAGATTTGGTAACACTTGTTATGATAGCAGAATCTGTTTTTATCATGGCTGGGCTTTATAAATTTATTCATTTCTACTGGATAAATACAGATTATACAATGGAAAGCCTGCAAACCTACTATCCTATGTCTCTTTTAAACATACGGGAATACCTCTCTACCGAAAAGTGGCTGGCATATCCTCTACAATTAGTTAATTTATTTGAATTCTTTTACTGGGGATTTTTAGCCTGGGGAATCTGGGAGCTTTCTGGTAAAAAAATTGGCTTGCCAAAATCTTTTGGACTTACAGCTATGACCTATGGGCTTGGCTTACTTTTCTGGACAGGTGTCGTTTCATTTCTTATACTAAATATACAGTCTTAATGAAGAAGATCAATTTCTTAAAAGTAACGGCTTTCATTATTCCTGTTGTCTGTATTGGAATAATGATAGGGCTTTGGGCTAACTTCCGGAAAAAGAAAGAAAAAACAGAAGCTCTAAAAGATATCCCAACATTCTCCCTCACTACAATAAATAGAACATTGCTGAATTCTAAAACCTTTGGCAATAACCAAACTAAAGTTATCATTTACTTCAGTCCTACCTGCCATTTTTGTCAGGCTGAGGCTGAAGAATTATCTAAAATAAATAATCACTATCAAAATACCCAATGGATTTGGATTGCCAGTGAACCATTAGACCAAATAAAAGAGTTTGCCCATCAGTATAATCTGGATAAACAAATTAATATCTTCTGGTGTCACGATGATGGGGCAGTATTTTATCAGAAACTGGGAATGAGCACCGTTCCTTACTTTTTAGTTTATAACCAAAGTAATCGTCTTGTTAAAAGAAATTCTGGAGCTATAAAACTGGAAAAATTACTGTTAAACATATTACATGAAAGAAAATAAGCTCATACAAAAAACATTCTCTCTTCAAAAAGACCTTACAGATTGTGGCGTGGGATGTCTTCAGTCATTGGTTAGATATTATGGAGGAAACATTTCCTTAGAAGCTCTCAGAGAAAAAAGTGGAACCGGAAAGACAGGCACTACATTACTAGGACTGTATCAATGCGCAGAAGAAATTGGTTTTGATGCAGAAGGATGTGAGGCTGATATAGAATCACTTATCAAACATGCAGCTCCCATAATCTTACATGTTATTATTGATCAAAAACTTGAACATTATGTTATTTGCTATTCCTATAATGGCTCCGGGAACAATCAGTTTTATATTGGAGATCCGGCAAAAGGCTTAGAATACTGGACCAAAGAATACCTGGAAGAAGTATGGATCTCAAAAACCTGTCTCACCCTTATTCCTAATGAAAAGTTTGAGAAGAAAAAAGAAACTCAGAAAAAGAAAAAGGGTTGGATAAAAAGCCTTATTAAAGATGATCAGGAATCTATTTATACTATTCTTTTACTTGGTTTTGCCATTACACTGTTGGGAATGTCAATGTCTGTTTTTTCACAAAAACTGATTGATGATATTTTGCCCCGCAAAAAAATATCTTTACTGTTACTAAGTATCTCTTTTCTTGGTTTCTTACTTTTTGTAAAAGTAGGAATTAGTGCTTTAAGAGAACTTTATATTATTAAACAAAGTAAATCATTTAATGAAAGAGCTAATAAGAGTTTCTACCATACTTTACTCCATCTTCCAAAAACTTTTTTTGACACCAGAAAGATTGGAGATTTTACAGCCAGACTCAATGACATTCTGAGAATACAGGCTGTTATAAAACAATTAATTACCTCTACACTTGTTGATATTCTGGGAGTCTTAGTATCCGTTGGTTTTTTATTCTTCTACTCCTGGAGGCTTTCTTTAATCTGTATAGGAATCTCCCCTATTGTTTTCTTTATTATATTCCGTTTCAATAAAAAAATTATTGATGCCCAAAGAAACGTTATGCAAGCATATAGTATCAATGAATCTAATTATATTGATAGTATAAAGGGAATAGATGTAATTAAAGGATTTTCCAAACAGCATTTATTTGGAAAGAAAAACGACCTCATTTTTAGTTTCTTTCAAACAAAAATTTTTGAACTTGGAAAGCTCAACCTTACAATTTCATTATATTCCGGGATTATTTTAGTGATCTTCCTTCTTATTATTTTAGGATTTTCTTCTTACAGTGTCTTAAATAATGACATCAGGATTGGCGAGCTGATGGCCATACTCGGGATATCCAGTTCTTTGCTTACTTCAATTACAAATCTGGCCCTTGTTACAATTCCTATACAGGAAGCAAAAGTGGCATTTGACAGAATGTTTGAGTATTCATTGTTATTAGATAAAGAAAATACAGAGGGGCAGGAAATTAAAGAAATTTGGTCTATTGATCTCAGCAATATTGATTTTAGATTTAAAGGCAGAAGCAGGCTTCTTAATCAAATTTCCTTTAGGATACGAAAAGGAAGTGTAACCTGTATCCTAGGAAAAAGTGGTTCCGGAAAAACAACACTTACTGAGTTATTACAAAAAAAATTCCTGCCTGAAAATGGTGAAATAAGAGTTAATGAAGAAATCAGTTTAAATAATATCGCAATCAATAACTGGCGGAGTCTTATTAGTGTAGTCCCACAAAATATACAGCTATTTAATGGAAATGTACTGGAAAATATTATACTCAGCGAAAACGTGAATGAGTTCCAGTTACAGAAAGTATTATCGCTGGGATTTGATCATTTTATAGAAGCTTTGCCTCAGGGTTATTTAACACTGGTTGGAGAAGAAGGAATCAATTTATCCGGTGGTCAGAAACAGTTGCTTGGATGGATGCGTGCCTTATATCACGAACCTCAGTTTTTAATTTTAGATGAACCTACCTCCTCGCTTGATCAGGAAAGCAGAAAGTTTATCTATCAGTTAATTCAAAAGCTAAAATCTGAAAAAAGCATCCTTATCATTAGCCATTATCTGGAAGATCTAAAAGATATTGCAGATGATATTTACGTTATCAATGATACTAAAATATATGAAATGAGCCTTACTGATCATAGAAACGTATAAGATCAGAAATAAAGCTTTATACTTAATATCCCTGGAGAAATTCTCCAGGGATATTCGTTTATCTATTGCAATTCAATTGGATTTGAATTTTTCTTAGCCTCTTCTTTCACTCTCTCTTCCATTCTCTTTCTCATATCAGCAGGATTCGGATTTCCGCCGCCACCCGGGCCTCTCCCACCGTCTACTCTTATTGTTGTAGCCATACCTGAACCCTGAGTCATAAATGACATCGGATCGGTTTTAAATTTTTGCTGTTGCTTCACAAAATCACTTCTTTTTACCTTTAAGGTATTTCCAAACTGATTTAAAGCAGGAAGTTCTGTAATTTTATAATTCTTCATCAGATCAAAAGAATAGTCCCCCTTATCATCCTCCACTTTTACAATTAATCCCGGAAGGCCGCCAAACTTGTATGGGCCATCCTGATAAGGCAGATCAGTAGTAAACCAGGCGGTCCATTTTCTGCCTGCAAAATCCGTTTCTGCCTTCTGAACTTTATATTCTCCTATTTTTCTTGTTTCAGAAGAAATTTTCCAGTCCAGAGGTCTGTCTTCTTCATACGAGTAAATATCCCGTCCTATTCTGTCTTTAAAATAAGTTTTTTGGGTTGTTTTATCTTTTTCTACGGAGTAATTGATATTAGATCGTAATCCTTCCATCTGTTCCCTGTTAATACTCATTCTTCCGCCGCCGCCCTGAAAGGCTTTCTGCATGATAGAATCCCTTTTGATTCTGTTTTCAGAATAAAAAACCGATTTATCCTGAGAAATATCAAGATAAGCATTTTCGGTTTTGATATCTGCTTTATTTTCAGCGTCCGGCTTCATGGTTACCTGATATACAAACCGGTTAGTTTGGGCAGAAACCTGCTGTATAAACAATGCCAGAGCAATAATGCCTATTCTTTTCATATTCAAGTCAATTTATGTTTTGGATTTCAAAAGATTACCAAGGTTAAACTCATCAATGATAAAAATTGATAAAATAAAAATGCTGATTTTTATATCCTGATTTTTGTTCGTATTTTTGCCTCATTAAATCATTCTAAATAAATACAATGATAAAAGTATCAGACCATGCAAAGGAGAAAGCCATCCAGTTGATGACTGAAGATGGTTTTAACCCTGCTGAAGATTATATAAGAGTTGGGGTAAAAAGTGGCGGATGCTCTGGTTTAGAGTATGTTTTAAAGTTTGACAACCAAAAAACAGACACAGATCAGATTTTTGAAGATAATAACATTAAAATTATTATAGATAAAAAATCCATCCTTTATTTAGCAGGAACCACTCTTGAATATTCAGGAGGATTGAACGGAAAAGGGTTTGTTTTTAACAACCCGAACGCATCCAGAACATGTGGATGCGGAGAATCATTTAGTCTTTAGAGAAAAGACATAAGATACTAGACCTCAGAAAATATGACGTCTAAATCTGAAATCTAAAAAATTATAATGAGTAAATATACTGAAGACGATTTAAGAGTCGATCTAGAAAATAAAAAATATGAATTCGGTTGGGAAACCAAAATTGATTATGAAGATTTCCCAATTGGTTTAAATGAAGATATCATCCGTGCCATCTCCGCTAAAAAAGAGGAGCCGGAATGGATGACAGAATGGCGTTTGGAATCTTTCAAAATCTGGCAAAAAATGGTAGAGCCTACCTGGGCTAATATCAAATATGAAAAACCTGATTTTCAAGCAATCCGTTACTACGCTGCTCCAAAAGTAAAGCCTGAATTGGCCAGCCTTGATGAAGTAGATCCTGAACTATTGAAGACTTTCGAAAAGCTAGGGATTAACATTGAGGAACAAAAAAGACTTTCAGGAGTTGCCGTAGACATTGTAATGGACTCAGTTTCTGTGAAAACAACTTTCCAGGATACACTGGCAGAAAAAGGAATTATTTTCTGTTCAATTTCCGAGGCTATTAAAAATCATCCAGATCTGGTAAGGAAATATCTCGGAAAAGTAGTTCCAAGAGGAGATAACTTCTATGCAGCATTAAACTCCGCAGTATTCTCTGACGGAAGTTTCTGCTATATTCCTAAAGGCGTAAAGTGTCCCATGGAACTTTCCACTTACTTCCGTATCAACCAGGCAGGAACAGGACAGTTTGAAAGAACGCTTGTGATAGCAGATGAAGGAAGCTATGTTTCTTATCTTGAAGGATGTACAGCTCCGTCAAGAGATGAAAACCAGCTTCACGCTGCGGTAGTGGAACTGATTGCTCTGGACAACGCTGAAATTAAATATTCAACCGTACAGAACTGGTATCCGGGTAATGAAGAAGGAAAGGGTGGGGTATTCAACTTTGTAACAAAAAGAGGACTTTGCGAAAGAAATGCAAAAATCTCATGGACACAGGTTGAAACAGGTTCTGCAGTAACATGGAAATATCCATCTTGTATTCTGAAAGGTGACAATTCAATCGGGGAGTTCTACTCTATCGCAGTAACTAATAATCACCAGTATGCAGATACAGGAACAAAAATGATCCATATTGGCAAAAACACCAAATCAACGATCATTTCCAAAGGTATTTCTGCAGGAAAATCTCAGAACTCATATAGAGGACAGGTAAAAGTAATGCCTTCTGCAAAAGGAGCAAGAAACTTCTCACAGTGTGATTCTTTATTAATGGGTAATGAATGCGGCGCGCATACTTTCCCTTACATTGAAATTAAAGATCCTACTGCCCAATTGGAGCATGAAGCAACCACTTCAAAAATTGGAGAAGATCAGATCTTCTACTGCAACCAGAGAGGTATTGATACAGAAAGAGCCATTGCTTTAATCGTAAATGGATTCAGTAAAGAGGTTTTAAATAAACTCCCAATGGAATTTGCTATTGAAGCACAGAAACTACTTGAAATTTCATTAGAAGGATCAGTAGGATAAAAATATGATAGCTACAGCAAGATTAATTCTAAGAAAGCCTACAAAAGAAGATTTTGAAAAATTCTTCGAAATTAATCATGACCCCGAAACCAATATTCATAATCCAAACGGACCCATGAGTTTTCAAAAAGCAGAAAGTACATTTACCAGGATGCTTGAACATTGGGAAAAGCATCATTTCGGAAGTTGGGCAATTGCTGAAAAGGAAAACCCTGAAAATGTAATAGGTTTTGGCGGGCTGAGCTATAAACTCTACGGAGAAGAAGAAAAATTGAATTTAGGCTATCGTTTTGCTTCCCAGGCATGGGGGAAAGGATATGCTACAGAATTCACGAAGAAAGCTATAGATCTCGGGTTTAATGAGGGCAGTAAAGAAGAAATTTTTGCTGTTGTCCGCCCCGGCAATATAGCTTCTGTTAAAGTTTTGGAAAAGGCAGGTATGATCAAAACCGGGACCCTAGATGACGTTCCTGGTCAGCCTGAAAGTTTAGTATATAGAATTGAAAAATAATTTGTTTAAGCAAATAAAATGTTAGAAATTAAAAACCTTCACGCCAAAATTGAGGATGGCGCAGAAATATTAAAAGGGATTAACCTTGAAATAAAGCCAGGCGAAGTTCACGCTATTATGGGGCCAAACGGAGCTGGTAAATCTACCCTTTCTTCTGTAATCGCTGGAAAAGAAGATTACGAAGTGACAGGTGGAGAGATCCTTTTCCAGGGAGAAGACATCATTGAGGATGCTCCTGAAGACAGAGCACACAAAGGAATCTTCCTATCTTTCCAGTATCCAGTGGAAATTCCGGGAGTTTCTGTAACGAACTTCATCAAAGCTGCTTTAAACGAAACAAGAAAAGCAAACGGATTGGAAGAAATGCCTGCAAAAGAAATGCTTGCATTAATCCGTGAAAAATCTGAAAAATTAGGGATTAAAAAAGATTTCCTTTCAAGATCACTGAATGAAGGATTCTCCGGAGGTGAGAAGAAAAGAAACGAGATCTTCCAGATGATGATGCTTAACCCTAAATTGGCTATCCTGGACGAAACAGATTCAGGATTAGACATCGACGCTTTAAGAATCGTAGCAGATGGAGTAAATTATTTTAAAAATGAAGGAAATGCAGTTCTTTTGATTACGCACTATCAAAGATTGCTTAACTATATTCAACCTGACTTTGTTCACGTTTTAGCTGATGGAAAAATCATCAAAACTGGTGATAAATCTTTAGCATTAGAGCTTGAAGAAAAAGGTTACGACTGGCTTTTAAATTAAGAAGGAAGTATAGTATTTCAGAGATTAAATGTATAGCGGCCATTTATGAAGTGCAGCAAAATATGAATCTCTAAAGTAAAAATTGGATTCCTATTCCTCGGAATAACAATATTTTAGTTCAAAAAAAAGAAAAAATGGTGCAAACCACAGATATACCAGTAATGGCATTAAAAGAACAAATTATAGAGAACCATAATGAGTTTTTGGAGAGTCTTCGTCACAGATTTCTGGATGACGATAGAAAGACAGCTCTTCAGAAGTTTGAAAACATTGGTTTTCCAACCAAAAAAGACGAAGAATATAAATATACCAATCTAAAGGAGATCACGGAAAAAAGCTACAACTTCTTCCCGAAAGAAAACCACAACATCACTAAAGAACAGTTTGATGAACTGCATCTTGGAGAAGAACATTTTGATTGGATTGTTTTTGTAAACGGTAAACTTCACAAAGAACTTTCAAAGGTTTCTATTGAAAATGTAGAATTCCTTTCATTCAATTATGCATTGAATGATGACAAACATAAAGAGGTATTTGAAAAATATTTCAATACAATTGCTTCCAAAGATTTAGCGTTCACAAACTTAAACCTTGCCTATTGCAAGTACGGTTTCTTTTTGAAGGTGCCTAAAAATGTTGTGATTGAAAAGCCAATTCATGTTTTCTACATTTCCCAGAACCAAGAGGAAAATACATTCTACAATACAAGGAATTTATTAATCGTAGAAGAAGGTGCAAAGGTTGAAGTTATTGAAAGCCACCACAATTTTGATGACACTTACGTGTTAACCAACTCAGTGACGGAAATCTTTACGTATCCCAATGCAAAAGCAGACTGGCATAAGCTTCAGAATGACAACAATACTTCTTATCTTGTAGACCATACCTTTGCAAAACAGGAGAAAGACAGTTTAACAACTGTAAATACATTCTCTTTCGGAGGTAAACTGGTAAGAAATAACCTTGATTTTATTCATAATGGATCCAATATCAATTCATTTATGAACGGAATTACTATTATCGGAAAAGACCAGCTGGTAGACCACCATACAGCAGTTCACCACAACTTCCCGAATTGTGAAAGCTACCAGAACTACAAAGGTATCTTTGATGGTAATGCTCATGGAGTTTTCAACGGAAAAGTATTTGTTGATAAAATTGCCCAGAAAACCAATGCTTACCAACAGAACAATAACGTATTGCTAAGCGAGGGTGCAAGCATCGATACAAAACCTCAGTTAGAGATCTTTGCGGATGATGTAAAATGTTCTCACGGATGTACGGTAGGCCAGCTTAATGAAGACGCCCTTTTCTATCTGAGAGCAAGAGGGATCTCTAAAAAAGAAGCTCAGGCATTACTTCTTTACGCATTTGCTAACGATGCCATGCAGAATATTGATATTGAACCTCTCAAGGAGAAAATTTCAAAACTTTTGGCTGAGAAACTGGAAGTAGATATAGAATTTTAATCATTATATATTGATACATAAAAAAGCACTTCGTTTGAAGTGCTTTTTTATTGCTTTATCTCTTGTTGAAATTATTTTTTCAGCCAGCTTTGGTTATCTTTATTGTCTGAGCGTTTCTTTCCGTTATCAAAATTATACGCTAAACCTACTCCCAAAGTCTGTTTCAACTGAGTTTTCCATATCTGGTTATGATCATATAACAGATCCAAAGTTACATTCGTAGAAATAAATTTATTGATCTTCATGCTTAAAACCCCGCTGTATCCAAGAACCAATCTTTCCGGATGATCCAGATAGTTTGAGAATACAGATGCCGTGTTTAGCAAAGTGATGTTCTCCATAATTTTCAGTTTATACATAGCCGTTCCTAGGAAACCGAATTGGAATAGGGAAGAATCACCATCATTTTTAAGTCCGTAAGTTCCAGCTTTCTGAAGGTCTTTATCCAACACAAAAGTCCATCTGGCATTCGCCGGACGTAACGTTACTGTAAGATTATCATTTGGACGGTAAGTAACCCCCGCACCTAAGTTCAGATAGCCCGGAGCCATAAAGTTTGAGATTTTCTTTGCATCAGGATTATTGCCATCCTCATATCCCGGGGCAAATTGAGTCTGAAGCCCGGCACCTGCTGAGAAATACCAGTTTTTAGCAAATTCCCTACCATAGTTGGTAGACAGATTGATAACGTCCTGGGTTTTTCTAACGCCGGTTCCCTGAGTGTTGTTTTGTCCGTAGCCAAGAATAATAATATTTTCCCAAAGGTCTTTACCTTTTTCATAAGTAAGGTTATAATTGACACCGGCAAGCCACCCTACGTTATTGGCTCCTCCTCCTACCCAGTTTGAAAAAGCAGCCTGGTTAAGCATTAAAGTATTCTGGCCCTGAATAGACCAGGCTTTAACGGTATCTGTTACAGGAACATCAGTTTTTGCTTCCTGGGCCATTGCCATAAATCCGAAAGAAGCAGAAGCGATCAATAAAACTTTTTTCATATTCAACGATTTACTACAAATGTATAAATAATAATTTACGCCAAGAGAAAACTCACCCTAAAATGAATTGAATCTCATTAAAATCATTCACATAACACAATGAAAATAAAATACATAAATAGTTATTCCTTTCATATTGAACTTAAAACAACTTAAATCTTTGGTCTTTGAAATTAAAAGAGCACCTCATAATTGAAGTGCTCTTATATTGAAATTAGTGTTAATTTATTTTTTTATCCACCATTGGCTGTCTTTACGGTCAGAGCGTTTCACTCCATTATCCAGTGTATAGGCAAATCCAATTCCCAGTGTTTGTTTTAGCTGTGTCTTTTCAATCTGGTTGTGGTCATATAATAAATCTAAAGAGATATTCGATGAGATATATTTGTTAACTTTCAGGTTCAGAAGAGCTCCATAAGCAAGCACCAATCTGTCAGGACGATCAAGATAATTTGAAAAGACAGAAGCCGTGTTGGTTAATTGAATATCTTCCATAATTTTAAGCTTATATACGGCAGTTCCCAGGAAACCAAACTGTAGCAATGAAGTAGCGCCATCAGTTTTTAAACCATAATTTCCGGCAAGCTGAAGATCTTTATCCATTACAAACGTCCATCTGGCATTGGTAGGGCGTAAAGTTACGGTTAGGTCGTCATTCGGTCTGTATGTAATACCCATACCGACGTTCAGATATCCCGGAGCCATAAAATTTGAAATTTTCTTTGCTTCCGGATTGTTCCCGTCCTCGTATCCCGGAGCAAACTGAGACTGTAAGCCAGCCCCTAAAGACAAATACCAACTTTTGGAAAACTTCCGCCCGTAGTTGGTAGAAATATTGATGACATCCTGAGTTTTTCTTATACCTACCCCTTTTGTATCATTCTGTCCATATCCAAGAATAATAATATTTTCCCAAAGATCGTTGTCTTTTTCATAGGTAATATTATAATTAACGCCGGCAAGCCACCCTACGTTATTGGCCCCACCTCCTACCCAATTCGAAAAGGCCGCCTGGTTAATCATTAAAGTGTTTTTCCCTAACACCGACCAGTATTTTACTGTGTCTACTACTACGGAATCTTTTTTTAATTCTTCTTGTGCACTTGCATAAATCCCCATAAATATGGAAAGAATCAATAAAAACTTCTTCATTACTCTAAATAATTTTCAATGCAAAAGTATTAATATAATTTTTTTAAAGCCAAATTTACCCGTAAACAATATATTTTTTCCGGTTTCAATCAGCTGACAACAAAACACTTCAATAAATTCAATGCCAAAATAATGGGTTTGAAAATTAAATTTGATACCTTTTGTCTTAAAATCAGGAAGGTATAAACTGTTTCATCGACAAATTTTCCGAAATTTACTCTTGGCTTTTGATTTGACGTACAATCTCCATGTTTAAAAATGTAATTTCCAAAAGAGCGGTTATATACCCTTTGCTGATGCTATCTGCGATGTGGTTCGGATATTTTTTACAAATGCATGGCTTTTTTGGAAGTTGCTTCGGAGCCATTATTCCCCTTGTTCCCGAAGGGCTGTTGGGAATTCTTACCTCCCCTCTTTTACATGGAAATATAGATCATATCATAGGAAACTCTATTCCCATCACAGCGCTCATGTTTCTGCTGTATCAATTCTATCCGTTGGTTGCCAATAAGGTTTTTTTTATCGGATGGATCTCAACAGGGCTTTTAGTATGGCTGCTTCCTCCTATAGATATTATGACCGGTGAGTATATGTATACCTGTACCATAGGAGCCAGCGGTGTAGTCTATGTACTGGCTTTTTTCCTCTTCTTTAGTGGTGTTTTCAAATGGAATATGAAGCTTCTTACCATTTCCTTACTGGTGGTTTTATACTATGGAAGTTTGGTATGGGGAATGCTTCCCGAAGAACTGTTCTATAATATGCAGGAACCCAGCAAGATATCTTGGCAGGCTCACCTTTCCGGGGCTATTGTAGGAAGTATCATTGCTTTTGCTTTTAAGAATGTAGGTGAGAGAAAGAAAAGATTTATCTGGGAATATCCGAATTATTATAGTGAAAAAGATGATAAGCTGTGGCAGGAATATAAAGAAAACCACCCGGAAGATTTTATGGAGCTTCCTTACAAAAAAAGAGACGATATTTGGGATCATTTGGATGAATTAAGAAGAAAATAAAACTTAATTCATTACATTTGATAAAAAACACACATGATCTCTGAAGAATATTTATATGCCATCGCTTTACGTGAAAGCAGCCAGATTGGCGATATCAATTTCTATAAACTTGTAAAGACCTTTGGAAGTGCCGAGAATGCATGGAAAAAAGCAAAAAAAGAATACAAAAGATTAGACGGAATAGGCTCCAAAACAGTTGCTGATATTGGAAATGAAAACCATTTGAAATTTGCAGAAAAAGAGCTCACTTTTTGCGAAAAAAATAATATTCGCATAAGAGTAAGGCACCTTGAAGAGTTTCCTGTACTTCTTAATGAATGTATTGATGCCCCTTCTATTCTTTATCAGAAAGGAAATATTGACGATTCAATTCAAAAAATAAGCATTGTAGGAACCCGCAATATGACTTCTTATGGAAAACAGTTTATCGGAGATTTCTTTGAAGCTGCTCAATCTTCCAGATATGTGTCTGTAAGTGGACTGGCTTTAGGTATAGATAAAGAAGTTCATGAACAATCTATCCGGTATCAAAAACCTACAATTGCAGTCCTTGCTCATGGTTTCGAATACTTATATCCTGCTAAAAACAGAAAACTGTCAGAAAAAATTCTTCAGGAAGGTGGTATTCTATTAACAGAGTTCAATTCAACAAGAAAACCGGATCGTGAAAATTTTATTCAAAGGAACAGAATTGTAGCCGGACTTTCTCCTGCAACCATTGTTGTGGAAACAGGATTTGGTGGCGGTTCTGTAAGTACTGCTTCTTTCGCCAATGATTATAACAGAGATGTTTTTGCACTTCCGGGAAAAATTACCGATGTTCATAGCCAGGGTTGTAATCAATTGATTTTGCATCACAAAGCAACAGCCATTTCTACTGTCAAAGATCTTATAAACATGCTTGGCTTCAATAATCCAAAAGAAAAAATTGCTGAGCTTTTCCCTTATAGTGAAACAACAATACAATTAACTGAAAATCAAAAAACTATTTATCAGTTCATCAAACATAATCCACAGATTTCCCTGGATGATCTTGCCCAGGAAATTGCTGTTTCCACCCATAAAATTTTACCGATTATTTTAGAATTAGAACTTTTAGGGAAAGTAAAATCATTTTCCGGGAGGCAATTCATCGCAATTTAAGAATTAACGATTTCTTAATACTGCATTATTTCATACATAACATTTAATTTTTAATAATTTTTAATCACAAATTATCAATTTAATAATATTTCAAAACATTATTATTTAATTTTTAACAATCTTAAAATAGAGTGTTGTGAATCTTGAAAAAAAAATTAAATTTGTTGACAATAATATTCAACCTTAATATATGGAACAATATAATATTGACCAGAAAATCCAAGAGTTTATTGCAAAAATTGAAGCAAAAAATCCTAACGAACCGGAATTCTTACAGGCTGTAAAAGAAGTTGCCGTAACAGTAATTCCATTCATTGCTACGAAAAAAGAATATAACGGAATGAAGCTGCTTGAAAGAATGGCTGAAGCTGAAAGAATTATTATCTTCAGAGTTCCATGGGTTGATGACAAAGGAGAAATTCAGGTTAACAGAGGGTTCAGAATCCAGATGAACTCTGCGATTGGACCATACAAAGGAGGTATCCGTTTCCACCCTACTGTAAACTTATCCGTTCTTAAATTCTTAGCTTTTGAACAAGTATTTAAAAACTCTTTAACTACTCTTCCAATGGGAGGTGGTAAAGGAGGTTCAGATTTTGACCCACAAGGGAAATCTGATATGGAAGTAATGCGTTTCTGCCAGGCTTTCATGACAGAATTATGCAAGCATATTGGTCCTGAAACAGACGTACCTGCAGGAGATATTGGTGTAGGAGCAAGAGAAATCGGTTACCTATTCGGACAATACAAGAAAATCAGAAATGAATTCACAGGCGTTCTTACAGGAAAAGGGCTTGCTTATGGAGGTTCATTAATTCGTCCTGAAGCTACAGGATACGGAGTGGTATACTTCGCTGAGCAGATGCTTAAAACAATCGGACAGGATTTCCAGGGAAAAACTGTAACAGTTTCAGGTTTCGGAAACGTAGCTTGGGGAGTTATCAAAAAGGCAACAGAACTTGGAGCTAAAGTGGTAACAATCTCTGGTCCTGATGGATACATCTATGACAAAGACGGTATTAGCGGAGAAAAAATAGATTATTTATTAGAACTTAGATCTTCTGGTAACAACAGAGCTGAAGATTATGCTAAAAAATATCCATCTGCTGAGTTCCACGCTGGAAAACGTCCTTGGGAAGTGAAGTGTGATGTAGCATTCCCTTCTGCCACTCAAAACGAATTAGATTTAGATGATGCAAGAAAATTAGTTGAAAACGGATGCGTTTGTGTAACTGAAGCAGCTAATATGCCTTCTACATTAGACGCTATCAACTATTTCTTAGACAATAAAGTGTTATTCTCTCCTGGTAAAGCTTCCAATGCCGGAGGTGTTGCAACTTCAGGATTAGAAATGACTCAGAACTCTATCCGTCTTAACTGGACTTCTGAAGAGGTTGATGCAAGATTAAAGGAAATCATGATTGGTATCCACAAAGCTTGTAGAGACTACGGAAAAGACGAAGACGGTTATGTAAACTACGTAAAAGGAGCCAATATTGCTGGCTTCGTAAAAGTAGCAGAAGCTATGTTAGCTCAGGGAGTTGTGTAATAAAAAAATAAAGGTTGGGAAAATTCCCGACCTTTTTTGATATAGCCTGTTCCCGGGATAATGGGAAAAAAGTAAAAAGTGAAAGGAGAAAGCGCTGCTATATGCAGCGCTTTTTTATTTGTATGTCTCGTCCTGAAAAAGGTTGACTAAAAACTCTTCAGATTCAGATTATTATTAATTGAGGATTATTATCTTTGTAATCATTAAAAAACTAGACCATTACTTATTCTACCATGAAAAAAATTCTACTATTTTGCGCTTTTTTATCAGCTAGCTTTGTTCTAGGACAAAAAATCAGATACAAAAAAGACAAAGTACTTGTTGATGATAAAGAAATTCTAAAAACAGAAAAAATAGGCTCCTTTGGAGCTGGAGGTTTCAATCTCTATGAACTGGATGGAAAGAAACCTATCATTGCGCTGATTGCTATAGATAACGGCACACATATGGATTTATCCGATGATTATATCCAGGTTAAATTTTTAACAAAAGGAACTAAAGCAGAAATTGCAGGCGGGGATCTACAGTCTACCATCAAATTACTTATGCAAAATGATATTATCGACAGTAAAGGGATTTTTGATGAATCAAAAGTTGATTTATTTGTACAGAATTTTGATGACAAAATATCCGAAAGAACAGTGCTTCACCGCTAGTAAAAAATCCTGAAATACAAGATTTCAGGATTCAGACTAGTGTTTGCTAAAGTACTATCACTTTTTCTTTTTAGATTTCTTTTGTTCTTTTGTGGCCTCTGCAGGCTTAGTAGCTTCCATCGTAGTTCCTGTACTCACAGTAGCTTCCCCTGCCGGTGTTGCTGTTGAAGCTTCCGTTGTGGTGGTATTTTGTCCACTTGTTGTGGTAGTGGTAGAATTCCAATCCGCTTTGGTTTCTGATGTCTGAGGCTGTGTTTGAGTTGTTGTTGTCTGGTTATTAGTGGTGCTTTCAGCTGGCTTCTGGGTTGTCTGTGTTTGAGCCGATACTGCGATTACTCCGACTAATGTAAACGCTGCCGTTAAAAATAACTTTTTCATAATGTAATATTTAAATGATTGTTTAAACTAAACGGAGTGTTATTTATAAAAATTATGTGTAAGCATCTTATTTAACGGACTTTATCACTTTTTAAGAGGAATTTGTAAATACAAAAAAAGAAGACTAAAGCATAAAAAAAGAGCCTTTTCAGGCTCAAAAATGCTATTTCAGGTATTTTATTGTTTTTAAAACTAATACTAAATACTTTAACAGTTAAGAAATCCTTGGTTAGACTATTTCCTGGCAAATATCCATTTGGAGTCTCTCTGGTATTTAGAATTTACTTCGCTATATTCTTCATCATTTTTTCTACAAATTCAAAAGCAGCAGGACAAATTACTGTATTTTTCAGCATCAGATTGTTGATCTGGTAAATCTTTTTGCGATCTGTATGAGGATATTCTCTACAGGCTTTTGGCCTTACTTCATAGATAGAACAGGTATTATCACTGTTCAGGAAATAGCAGGGAAGATTCTGAAGTACTTTATCATTGTCTTCATCCACTCTTAAAAATTTAGCTTCAAAATCTGCAGATTTCATGCGTAGATGTTTGGCAATACGCTCAATATCTTTTTCAGTGTATAAAGGACCTGTGGTTTTACAGCAATTGGCACATTGTAAACAGTCTATTTCATCAAAAACTTCATCGTGGGTTTCCTGTACGATATAATCGAGGTTTTTGGGCGGCTTCTTCTTCAATCCGTCCAGAAATTTCTTATGCTCTTTCTGCTTTTGTAAAGCTTGTTTTTTATAAAAATCTAAATTCATTTATTCTCTGTTTCCTGGCTGAGCAGGAAGATCTGTTTTTTGATATTCGTTGATCTTATCAAGATCTAAAATGGTGGCAAGATTCTTTTTGTCAGGATAATACATAGGGACAAATTTTGCTCCGTATACAATTTCCCCTGTCACATACGAAGATCTCTGAACTACTGTATTGGAGAACACTTCATCAAATGCCCGTACCTGAACAATGATCTCTATATCTGTACTTTTAAAATCATCTTCGGAGAAGCCGTAAAAAGGAGAACTTTCATTGATTTTATGAACTACCGTCCAGTTCAGAGCTAAAGTATTGATTTTACTTAAATGGGTTTCCAACCTGTAAAAATTGCTCTTGGGAACATCATTTTCAATTACTTCAATGGCTGTAGATACAATAACATCAGCATCTGTAAGCGCATTATTCTTATAAGGCGCCAACCTGAACATTAAGGCCGTTCCTTCTTCAAAAGGAGCAATCACTGCAATATCAGAAAACCTTAAATAAGCCCTCGGTCTTGAAAATCTTCCGTAAAAAAGACCTGTTGCAATGGCAAAGGTAAGCAATCCTAGAAAAGCTTCAAAAGTAGCTACCAAACTAGCCAAAAAGCCTACAGGAGCAATTCTTCCATATCCTACTGTGGTAAAGGTCTGTGAGCTGAAAAAGAAAACATCGATAAACTCATTCAGCGGATCACTCTTATCTATCCCCGTCAGGTGCTCTACACCTATCAGGTAATAGATCATCGCAAACACAAGGTTTACAAGAATATAGGCCACAACAAGATATGAAATAAAACGGAATGAAGACAAATTCAGCATGGTATGATACCAGCTCAGGCTGTTGAAAACATTTACACCTGTTCTCTTTACATTGGGAAGGCCATCTTTATTGATGAATCTTCCTGAGGCATTGCTTCCGAAACCACTGTTTTCAGTGTTCTTCTGGCGGATCTTTTTTCTGAATCCTCTTGTCATCTTATATCATTTGTTATTTGAATCACTTAATTATTAACCATTAATCTTCTACTGATTCCGGATACAAAGATAAAATATTGTTTTCATGAATTTTATCAATTGAATCCTTTACTTATTCAATTTGATTTTACAGTAAATTTGGGATATGAAAAAGCTTGAATCAAGAGAAGACATTGAATACCTGGTGAATTCATTTTATACTAAAGTAGTGAAGGATGAAACAATTGGCTTCTTCTTCAATGATATTGCCAAAGTTGACTGGGATAAACATCTTCCTAAAATGTATTCATTTTGGGAATCTATCCTGTTTGGGCAAATGACTTACAAAGGGAATCCAATGGGCGTCCATTTTCCGATCAATGAGATACAGGCTATGGAACAAAAACACTTCGACAGATGGCTGGAACTATGGAGAACTACCATTGAGGAGAATTTCGTAGGTGAAAATGCTGATATGGCGATCTACAAATCCGAGAACATAGCCAAGCTGATGGCCTTTAAAATGGAATTGGCGAGAAGGCTTTAATGAGATTCGTAATGCAGGTTATGAGATTCTATTAAGGAACAATCACCGTAAAGATATACGCTGCAAGATTCACTAATAGCACGGTTCCGTACAGGATATTGGTCTTCCCCCGGCTTAAGGAAAGCATCACAATAAACACTGACAGGGAAAGAAGGATAACATCTTTCTTATCCAACCCTAATACCAACGGAATATCATACATAATACACACTACAGAAACTGCAGGAATTGTTAATCCGATACTTGCTAATGCTGATCCCAATGCCAAATTTAAACTGGATTGTATCTGATTATTTCTGGCTGCCCTGATGGCTGCAACTCCTTCAGGAAGAAGAACAACCGCTGCAATAATAACCCCTACCAAAGATTTAGGAGCTCCTACGCTTTGCACCATTGCTTCAATTGTATCCGAAAGTCCTTTTGCCATTAAAACAACGATCACCAGGCAAATAACCAGAAAGCCAAAACTTATCAGGGTTTTTGTTAAAGTAGGAATATAATGTTCTTCAGGATGTTCATCAGGAACAACGAAGTAGCTTCTGTGCCTTACTGTCTGTACCATCAGGAAAACACCATAAATAGCAAGACATGCGATGGATATGAAAATAAGCTGTGCTTCATTATAGAAAGGTCCGTTGACGCTTGAAGTGAAGTTAGGAAGTACAAGGGTAAGCACTAAAATAGAGACAATACTTACCAGATAAGTAGTTGCTGAAGTTCTTGCAAAGAACTGTTCATGATATTTCACGCCACCTACCAGAATACAGATTCCTAAAATCCCGTTCAGGATCAGCATTACGGCAGCAAAAACGGTATCTCTGGCCAGCGTGATCGCCTGATCTCCGCCGGCCACCATCAGTGAGATGATTAGCGCTACTTCAATAATGGTGATACAAAGAGCAAGGATAATGGTCCCGAAAGGTTCTCCTACTTTATGAGCTACCATTTCTGCATGGTGAACTGCCGATAAAACACTTCCAATAAGTAAAATCCCGGCAATGATATCATAAACAACGCCATTTCCCATCAGTCCGGAAAAGTAATACCCTACCGCAAGGACAGGAAAAATATAGGTGTAATGTAAAAGTTCTTTAAGCTTCATAAAGTGACTACAAAATACAAAAAATCTATAATATTTTCAATATCAAAAGAAAATATTAATGTTATTTTAATGAGGCCAGAAGTTAAAGTCCTGATAATCTGTTAACATATGAAAAAGTAATCCAATGGCAACAATTCTGATATTCCCTCTAAAAAACAGCATCAAAAAATACACCGCAATGGCATAATAGGAATGTAAAAAATGAAAACCTATGCTTTCTCTTGAGGGATCAAAAATAGGATTGGCAAAAAGATGGTCCAGATCTACCAGCATTGTTGCCAATAATATAAGATACACTTTCTTCCAGTTTTCAGGATAAAAGACCAGCGCAATAAAGACAGGAAACACAAAATGTAAAAAATAATGTGTACAGGTTTTCAGTAAAGCTATTTCTGATGGAGCCATTAATTGGATTTTTTCAGTTGAGTTTCCAGATTACCACCGTAAAATTAAGGGTAATTCTCCTTTTTTCGCCTTTATTTTCAGCCAATAATTTTCTGATGTATTGCCATACAGTACATAATCAATATCAGAAATGATTTTTTTCTCAGTATTGCTCAGGGTTTTTAAAGAAGAATACAGCAAAGTACTGTTTCGGATGACAATGTAGTTCTCGTTTAGTTGAGGGGGTAATGATATTGCTTTTCTGGTTGAGTTTATTATAATTCTGCCTCTGTTCTGACTTATTTTATTTGGCTGGAAAGGAATTGCAGTGAATTGATTTTCACTATTGATCCACTTTTTAGACAGGAAATAGTGCCAGGTTTTTCCTGGATCCTTACTTTGGATATCAATAACATAATTAGGCTGTACAATCTTCTGAATGGCTTTTTTTTCAACTTCATTAAAGTTATCATCATATTCATAGCTGATGATGGTATCATTTACCTGCTCAAGATCTGCAGAAGCTTTTAAAGAAGCAGCCTGTAAAGAATCTGCAATATTTTTATTAAAAAAACGGGTAAAGCTCCTAAGGTTTTTCTGATCCAGCTGCAATGTCAGAAATTCCTTTCCTTTTTGAAGCTTTGAAGTTATTGCATTAAAAATCTCCTGATTTGAATTATTTCTGACCTCTATTTCGTCGTCCTTTAATTCAACAGAAAAGTTTTGAACTTTCTGCCCTGAAATAAAAGAAATGCTTCCCAATGTATTCTGAATCAGTTTGTCTGCCTCCCAAACATGATTTGAAGAAGTCTTAAGAAGTTGTTTCTTAATGGGATCAAAAGCCAGATCAGAAGTTCCCGCAATACAGAAGTTCCCTTCTATCATAAAGAAAAACTGGCCTTTCTGAAAATGATTATTTCCTTTATCTGTAAACTTCTGCAACTTCAAAAAAGCAATAAATTTCTGTGGGTCTTTAAGTTCTAAAACACTGTACCAATCGGAGAACTTAGTGTCTTTAACGTGGAAAATCTGTAAAAAATCCGGAATTCGGATTCCGGAATCTTTTATTGAAGCGGAGCTTTTACTTTTCGTAGTATCACCCCACCACTTTGAAGGATGTGCTGCCAAGCTGAAGAGGTACTGCCCCATTAGTTTTTTACTGTCAATTAAAACAACTGCATCCGCATTCTCAGGAATATATCTGAGGTTCTTATCTTTATGAAAAACCACAAAATATAACGCAACAGCGAGCAATAAAAGTAACGGGGCAATAATCTTCTTTTTTTTCATTTATAGAATGGATGACTTCTTTTCTGTTTCCTTTGTTTTAAAAATCTGATCAAATACATCAAAGAAATACATCAAACTGTTCTCTGAAGAATCTTTGATATTATAATTCATTTCAGTCTGGATACTTTCTCCTTTTACTTCTGTCTTATAGTATAGTTCCCCTACATTTTTTCTGATGGCGTCCAATGTCTTTCTATCTTTAGGACTCTTGAATTCTTTGTCCAGCCCAGTTAGAAGTTTCTGGATATCCAATCTTCCGGATAAAGGATATTTAGCAGAATCTTTTGCCCATTTTCTGGAAATATCAGATTGATTCACCGGTAACATATTGTCTGTGGAACTCATTAAATATACCACTCCATCTTTTACAGTAAAGAACAGCTGATCAATGTACCCACCATTTTTTTCTTCTTTAAATGCGTATACGTTTCCTTTTTTAGAGAATCTTTTAGATAGTTTTTTGTTGGTTGCCAGCATATCAAAAATACGGTTCCAATACCCCTCATTCTCCGTTGCAAAGGCAAATGTAAAGTTAGGAACAGCAATTTCCTTGGTTTTCTTTACTTCTTTTTCATTGAAATCAGCATCATATTCATAATCGGTATACTCTACCTGTTTGGATTTCAGTTCATTCAAGACAAATATTCCGTTTCCTGGTGCTATTTTTGCAATCGCATCTTCATCCAGAACAATTTTCATGGTTTCCATGATGAGCTCCATTTCTTTTTTATACTCGCTGACTCCTGAATTCTGAAGAAGGCTGTACATCATGTCAAAGCATTTCGCTCCGTTTACATTCATCGCATAATAGCCAACACTTTTTTCATTGATAAGTTCCAGAAGCTTTCTGTTTTTCTTCCCTTTGTAAATAGCAGACATACTCTTCTGAATTTCAGGGTTTTTATGCTGATAATTATTCACCAGCCTTACTTTATCTTTATCAAAATACAGGTTGTAAGAATGGTTGGAATTGTACATATTTTTGAAAAGCTGTCCGTAAGTATAATACTTTGTCATCTTTCCATAAATTCCGTCATTTACAATTCTGCCATAGTCTGTATAGACAAAAACATCAGAATTACCATCTCTGAATGCCAGCATTTCCTTAGGAACTTCAATTTCCAAATTTGAACTGAAGTATTGATCAAACCTGGCTTCTGCATTCTTTTGAACAATCTTGAAATTTTCTCTTCTGATAGAATCCTGCTCTTTCTGGAAAGCTTTCTCACCTTCCTCATCATAAGATTCGCCAGGCATTTCTCCTTCATTTTCAGCAATTTCCGGACTTTCTTTTTCCTGAGGATATTTATGATGCTTTTGAAGGTACTTGATATCCTTCTGAATTCTTGCAATTTCTTTGTTATTATCTTTAATGCTTTCTTTCAGATACTTAATATCTTCCTTCAGATTTTTAATTTCTTCTTTGTAATCAAAAGGTTTTTCCGGTTCATCAGCATATACATCTGCGGCATCTGGTGCAATAACAGCAGAATCGACAACAGCAACGGCTGCACTGTCTGCAACCCCATCTGCAGCCCAAAGATTTTCTTTATAAGGTTTGGTATAGCTGATCATGCTGAGAACAGCACGGCTCCCATTCCAGGCTACAAAAATATCATCATCAATATCTACGTAAGAATAGTTCTTTCTGCTGAAAACCTCCTGCCCTTTCTTCTTCATAGAATTGACAAACTGCTGGAATTTTTCTTGATTATCAATGATAAAATGGGTATTGTATGTCTTAATGGAGTCATTAAAGCTGGCATAGTGATACTGAACAGCGTCGTATTTGATTCCTGTTTTGGAATAATCTGTCCATGAAGGTTTTTCTTTGCCTTTTTTACTGAGTTCATGCAGCAAAGGATTCAGTTTAGTCCAGTTTATTTTATTATTAAGCTGTTTCCCGTTGACTTCCATATAAAATACGGCATCAGAAGGAATTTTCATGCTGTTTTGGGCAAAAACCATGGTAAATCCAAAGAGTACGAAAATAATTGCTTGTGTTTTTATTAAGATAGATTTCATGCCTATAGTTTAGAAATTATTGAAAAAGAATCGTGTTTTGTATTTGTTTTTTCTGAAGGATAAGATCCAGGATATCAGCCTCCATCTTAAGCGCTTTTTTGTTGGGAGAAAGCACATAAGTATTATTGGTTTGTGATTTTACAGCATTTTCGAACTGCATAATGGAAGTATATCGTGCATCATTAAAAATTTCCTTATCTGCCTTGCTCATCTTATCATAATCTTCTTTGAAGGTTCTGACCTTATTCCTTGTCAACATTTTTTTCTCAAGATTATGGCTGTAAACCTGTGTTGGAACCATTTTCCCTAATATTTTCTGAGCTTTCAGTTTTTCCAGACCTGCATTGATGTTTTCAATTTTTTTGAAATTACAGCTCAGCCTGATGATATAATTGTCAAGATCAACAGATGTTTTCACGTTGCTGATTCCGGGAGTGCCTTTAAAAATTTTTGCGGCTTCGTTGATCTTGCTTTCAATTTCGGCCTTCTTAGGGACTTTTTTTCCGTTAATAGTTTCCATCTTGGAGATTGATGCCAGCCTTGTTTTGCTTTTACTGGCATTAAGAATAATAGTATATTCACCGGTACCGTCAGCCTTTATATTCACTTTATCAAGAATATCAAAACAACTTGTAAGAAATAGCAAAGGGAAAAGCAGAAGAAATGATCTGAGAATTTTTTTCATGATTGGATTTAAAACCACAAAATTACTCAATTCCAGCCTTAAATACTTACAATATTTGACTTTTTGAGCATAAATAGCCGTTTTCCGGTACTTTTTTGAATCGTAACTCTGATTTTTATTCTTTTTTAAATATGACCTCTCAGATAATCCTGCCGGAGATCCTCGTCCAGTTTTTCAATAGCATAACGCAGGCAGGTTCTAGGCATTTCTTTATAATACTGATTCAGGTACCCGATGAGTTCCTGCTCATTTTTATTTCCCATTTCACGCAGCAGCCAGCCATTCGCTTTGTGCATTAAATCGTGGGGATGCTTCAAATTTCTGGTTACAAATTCTTTGGTAAGATCGAAGGAGCCTTTTTTGATGTAGTGCATAGTTCCCACCACAGCAATTCTTTTATGCCACATTTCTTCCGCTTCAGAAAGATCTCTTAACAGGTTTTCTTTCCTGTTTTCATAAGCATATCTGCCAAGGATTTTATAACAACTGGAATCTACCAGGTCCCAGTTGTTAACATATTGCAGGTGGTTAAGATAAAATTCTATGATCTCATCCTTTACCATTATATCTTTTGTTTTTTCAAACTTCGAAATCAGCATAAAAAGAGCGGTAAGCCTATGTTCATGGTATTTCGAAGAAAGTAATTCACTTAATTCTTTTAGATTGATTTTTGAGTAATATTCTTTAGCAACAGACCTCTGATCCGGAACCGTAACGCCTAGGAACAGATCTCCTTCGCCGTATTCACCTTTTCCTGTTTTGAAAAACCTTGGAAAAAATTCTGCTTTTTCAGGAATGGATAACACCGCAAGAGCTTCCTGTATTTCTTTAACAATACCTCTACCCATGGATCATTTGGCTTTAAACTTAAGCTTTATGCTCTACAACATTAGTTTCTTCTTCTTCCTTTACAATTTGTTTAGGATTGGCAACTTTCGCTATGGTAAGTCCCTGAACAATAATAGAAAATACTACTACACAATACGTAATACTTAAGATTGTTTCACTATACTCACTTTTAGGAATAGACATCGCCAATGCAATGGAAACACCACCGCGGATTCCTCCCCAAACCAATACTTTAACGGTTTGCGGGCTGAAACTTCGTCTGAGAGAAGTAAACTTTGTGGGGCCCCAGATAGAGATAAATCTTGCCAATAAAACTACTAAAATGGCTACTAATCCAGGAATCATGAAATGCTTCAGGTCTTTAATCATTAAAAGCTCAAACCCGATGAATAAGAATAAAACGGCGTTCAGGATCTCGTCAATCAGCTCCCAGAATTTAATAAGATAGTCCTGGGTTACAGATTTCATTTTGAAGTTTCGGTTAAAATTTCCCATGAATAATCCTGCAGCAACCATCGTTAATGGTCCTGAAATATGCATTTGCCTTGCAATCAGGTAGCCGCCCATCACCACAGAAAGCGTTACCAGTACGGAAATAATATAATCATCTACTTCACGCATTAACCTGGAAGTCACCCAACCTAGTAAAACGCCCAGCAAAAGCCCTCCACCGGCTTCATGAAGCAGCAGCAATCCAATATTTTCTACTCCAAGATCCACTTCCTTTCCAACGGCAAGCTGTAATACTACTGTAAACACCACAACCGCCATACCATCGTTAAAAAGAGATTCTCCTGCTACTTTTGTCTCTAATGACTTAGAAACGTTCGCCTGCTTCAGGACACTCAGAACCGCCACCGGATCGGTAGGAGAAATCAATGCTCCAAAAACAAGACAGTAAATAAACGGAAGTTTAACTCCTACATATGGAAGCAAATAAAACATTCCAAAGCCTACTACGAAAGTGGAAATTACAACTCCTGCTGTGGAAAATATGAGCACAGGCCGGAACTGTTCTTTAAGATCATTAATATTAATATGAATTCCTCCCGCAAAAAGAAGGAAATTAAGCATTGCTCCCATCAGCACCTCTGTAAAATCGATACTGTTCATCAGGTTATGAAGATGTCCAAAAGTTCTCGGAAGTACCGTTTCTCCAAACATTACCAGAAAAATGGAAACCACAATGGCAATCACCATGATCCCAATCGTACTTGGAAGTTTTAGAAATCTGTAATTAAGATAGGCAAATATGGATGCTAATACGATTAATGCTGAAAATGAATAATATAATTCCACTAAGTGTTCTTTTTTTGAATTAATTTATAAGTCTAAGTAAAGGACCTTGATGTATATTTTCTGATCTCCTTTTTCCCAGGTATCAACCATGCCGTCCTTCGAAGGCTTTGAGCCTCTGGTATAATTATTTCCTATATTCAGAATATTCAGCAGAATGTACTCATCTCCCACCGAATTGACGAGATAAGCCGTTTTTTCAGATTTTCCGTCTCCGGAGCTTTTTATTCCATCGGCCAGTGCACGAAACTGGCTCAGATGATGCATAAAATTATTTCCATCTTTTAAAGAGTCATAGGCTCTGAGCAGGATAAGCAGGATATCAAGGTTTGTAGGATCTTTATCGTACAGAACCTTTCCCAGCTTAACACAGTCTTCGAACCTGTTTTCCTTAAAAGCTTCCGCCAGACTCTTGAAACCTTCATCTAATGTGGTTATTCTATCTTCCCTGAAGTTCCTCCCATAGTAAAGATACTGTGCTTCTATGCTGTCCAGAGATTTCGGGTATCCTTTGTATTTGAAAAGAAGTTTATCGTAATTGTAAGGAGAATCAGAACTTTTGAAGCTCTTTTCAATGGCTTTAAAATCTATTTTCGACTTCTGGCTGAACCCAAAAACCGAAAACATAATGAATAAAAGGAAAAAATGATATTTCATTAATTGTTGTTTTCTTCCTCTTCGTCATCAAAGTATTCGAAAAGGAAATCATTGTATGGGAATCTGGAAATATGGATCTTCATTACCTCATCATAGATCATCTTTTTCATTTCCGGGAAGTTTTCCTTCGTTAAAGCAGAAATGAAAACAGTTGGATACTTTGATTTGGCCATCCAGGTTTTTTTCCATTCATCCAGAGATATATTTTTGCGTGTTGAAGGAGTTAAATCATCTTCATCCTTCTTCTCATAGCTGAAATCATCAATCTTATTAAAGATCATAATCATCGGCTTTCTGTGTGCGTCAATTTCCTGTAGAATTTCATTAACAGAAGCAATATGATCTTCAAAGCTTTCATGTGAAATATCAACTACGTGAATCAGGAGATCTGCTTCTCTCACCTCATCTAATGTAGATTTAAAAGATTCTACCAGCTGAGTTGGTAATTTCCTGATAAATCCTACGGTATCAGTAAGCAGGAACGGAAGGTTTCCGATCACTACTTTTCTTACCGTGGTATCAAGGGTTGCAAACAGTTTATTTTCAGCAAAAACTTCAGATTTGGAAAGGGCATTCATCAAAGTGGATTTCCCCACGTTCGTGTATCCTACTAGCGCTGCACGAACAACTTTTCCGCGGTTATTACGCTGAGTCGCCATTTGCTTATCTATGGTCTTTAGTTTGTCTTTCAGTAAAGTAATCCTGTCACGAATGATACGACGGTCAGTTTCAATCTCTGTTTCCCCGGGACCTCTCATTCCGATACCTCCTTTCTGACGTTCCAAGTGGGTCCACATTCTTGTCAAACGGGGTAAAAGATATTGGTATTGTGCTAATTCCACCTGAGTTCTTGCATAAGAAGTCTGTGCTCTCTGGGCAAAAATATCAAGGATCAGATTGGTACGGTCCAGAATCTTAACTTCCATTTCTCTTTCCAGGTTTTTCAGCTGGGAAGGAGACAGTTCATCATCAAAAATTACGGTTCCTATTTCATTCTCCTTTACATATTCTTTAATCTCCAATGCTTTTCCGCTTCCTACAAATGTTTTGGAATCCGGCTGGGACATTTTTTGGGTAAATCTTCTGTCAACTGTTGCTCCTGCCGTATAAGCAAGAAACTCCAGTTCGTCCATATATTCTGTTAACTTCTCCTCATCCTGGTCTTTGGTAATTAATCCTACCAAAACCACCTTTTCATAATTATGTTCTTTCTTTTCTAACATTAAGTTCTATCTGTATTTATGATTTTTACAAGATAATATTTTTCGGAAAAAAAACAAAATCAATTTGTAGTTAATAACATTTTTTAATATAAATTTAAGTTGAGCATCGTTTTGTTTTACAAAAAATCAATAACTTTATATAATAATTTTCTGATTTTTAAACATTTAACTTAAAAATTATATCCAGAAGATCATGATTCCCCATATTAAATGTATGATTATTGATGATGATGAACTGGACAGGCTGGTTCTTCAGCATTATATTAAACAGTATGAGAATATAGAAATTGTCGCTTCTTTTGATTCGGCTGAAAAAGCAATTCCTTATCTCGAACTTCCCATTGATCTTCTTATCACCGAGACCAATTTAAAAGGCATGAGTGGACTGGAATTCCGCAAGTTAGCCCATAAAATCCCTGCCTGCATTTTTGTGAGTTCCCATCCGGAGTTGGCAGCCTGTGTTTTTGAAGTCAATACACTGGATTTTATTACAAAACCTCTCACTTCAGAACGTTTTCATTATTCTATGCAGAGATTGCTTGAGTTTTTCAGAATAAAGGAAAAATGTGAATGTTATGATGCCATATTGGGACAGGAATGTATTAATATCAAAGAAAGCGGTAATGTTTCGCAGATCAGAAAAGCAGACATTCTTTATCTGGAAGCCCTCAAAGATTACACCCGAATCGTTACCCTAGAAAGGAAACACTGTATTCTTGATTACCTGGGCAACCTTCTGCACAAAAACTTTTTTGATTCTTTTGTCAGAATACATAGAAGCTATGCCGTACCGAAGCATCTCATCCGTGGAAAAAGCTGTCATGAAATAGAGCTGATCCATCATATCAAACTTCCTATTGGCAGAACTTATAAAAATAACCTGTCTTTTTTTGAGCCTTAAAAAGCCGTTCAATTTTAATAATAATTCACAAAACGCCGTTGGTCGATTATTTCTGCCGTTAGTCTATTTTTCGGACACAAAGTGATGAGAGGTCGTAATTTAGTCTTCCCAATTTTCTAATGGGACAAACTTGAATTCATCACTTTAAAAACCCTATCCATGAAAAAAACTTTTATTTATTCTCTCATCTTGTTTGCCTTTTCCTCCTCATACCTGAAAGCCCAATCTGTAATTCTGGCAACCGGAATGTATGCTTCAGGGGGTAACGGCTCTGTTTCTTATAGTATCGGACAGACCGCTTACTTTTATAAAGGAGCAGGAAACCAGGTTCTGGAAGGTGTTCAACAGCCTTATGAAATCACTACACTTAGCACCCGTGAAAAAGTAACATCGGATCTGAAAGATATTTTACTTTACCCTAACCCTTTCAAGGATTATCTATATCTGGATTTTACGACAAACAATTTCAAAGGAGCAGAATACCAGCTGTTTGATGCCCAGGGCAAATTAATCCGAAAAGATTTCATCTTACAGCCAAAATCTGAGCTTAATTTCTCTGATATTCCTTCCGCTATGTATATTATCAAAATTAATCAGCACGGGGAAAATCTGAAAACTTTTAAAATCATCAAAAAATAATCACCATGAAAAAAATATTATTAATGTTCTGGATTCTGTCCGGCCTCTTTATGGGGCTTTCACAGGCTCCTGAAAAAATGAGTTATCAGGCAATTGTAAGAAACGGATCCGGACAGTTGCTCATCAATCAGGGGATCGCGATTAAGATAAGCTTATTACAGGGATCCCCGGCAGGAACACTTGTCTACTCTGAGCGCCTTACCGGAAATACAAACGCCAACGGCCTTATTAGTCTGGAAATAGGAACAGGAACGGTATTATCAGGAGTATTTTCTTCTATTGACTGGACTTTGGGAAACTATTATTTAAAAACAGAAACTGATCCTTCAGGTGGAACAAACTATACCATAGCAGGAACCAGCCAATTATTAAGTGTTCCCTATGCCTTTTATGCAAAATCTGCAGGAGGCGTTGGAGGCAGCTTTACCATTCCATATGCTAATACTGTAAATAATGCTTCTACTCTATTTTCATTAACAAATGATGGAGACGGAACCTCTTTAGAAGGAAATAACAATACAACAACACCCAATATTGCTGCGGTGAGAGGAATTGTTACCAGTACTTCTCCAGGAGGGTTTTCTTCTGCCGTACGAGGGATCAACAACGGGACAGGAGGACTTGGTGTAGGTATTTACGGTAGCCAGGCCGGAAGCGGATGGGGCGTATACGGAGTAACCCCTAATGGTTTGGGGGTATATGGAAACGCCAGCGCTAACGGAACCGGGGTTTATGCCAACAGTAATACAGGAACAGGACTTACAGCAACCAGCAACAATGGAATTCCTGCGAGCATTTCAATATTCAATAATGCCAATAACAATAATGCCCTTAGTGTTTCCACTGTAGGAAACGGAACCGCCGTAAATGTTACAACAACGGGAAATGGTGCTGGAGTAAGAAGTTCCACAGCAAGTGGCTTTGCCATTCACGGAATGACAAGTGCCCAAACGTCTGCGGGCGTTGTGGGAGATAATAACGGAGGCGGTGAAGCAGTGGTTGGGAGAACAACCAGCGATATTGCCGGAGCTGTAGTAGGACGAAACGATGGGGGCGGATACGGTGTAAGAGGATTTATAGCAACCAGTACGGCAGGAACAGGAATTGGTGTTTATGGACAGGTAGGACTGAATAACAGTACAGGACGTGCCGGTAGATTTGAAAATTTCAATAATACAAATACTGATGCTAATACTTTTGAAGTGGCCTCTAACGGAAATGGAAATATCCCCGATAACACGAAAGGAAATGCTGCTTCTTTTCTGCTCAATAACACCAATAGTGTTGGGGCTGCTGTAAGAGGAGAAGTAAACACTATTTTCGGAAACTTTGGCGCTGCTGCCATCTTCGGGGTTTCTTCAGGAACAGGAGGACGTGCCGGATTATTCTACGCGTCCAATCCTTCCGGAAACGGAGCCTCTTTAATTGCACTCACAGATGGAAATGGAAATGCTATTACCGCCAATGCAGGAAAAGACGGAAATGGAGTGGAAACCAATATTGATGGTGCAGGAAATGCTTTATATGCCTGGGTACCCACTTTTTCTACCGGAAGAGCCGGCAGATTTGAAATTTTTAACGAAAGCAATACAAATGATGTAGTAACAGTAAAAACTGTAGGAAATGGCATTGCGGGAAATTTCAAGGTTGACAAAACAACCGGAACCTCTGCTGCAGTAAAAGGAGAAGTCAATTCACAGTTTGCTAATTTCGGAACGGCAGGTGTTTATGGTCTTTCTTCAGGAACAGGAGGATATGCAGGACTGTTCTATTCCAGCAATCCCTCCGGCAACGGACCTGCATTATTAGCTTTATCCGAAGGAACAGGAAATGGGATTACAGCTAATGCAGGAGGAAGCGGAGACGGAGTGGAAGCCACAGCAGATGGGACAGGTAATGCAATTTTTGGCTGGATTCCTAATTTCGGCACAGGAAAAGCAGGCAGGTTTTCCAACTTCAATACCAGTAACAGCCAGCCGGTACTGTTCGTAACCAATTCGGGCATAGGATCTGCTTTATCTATTAACCATACCGGTTCTTCAGGAGATATTGCCATTTTACAAAATGCGGGATCAAATGTTGCGAGAATCAACAAAGCAGGAAGAGGTTTTTTCAACGGAGGTACACAAAACAGCGGTGCAGACGTTGCTGAAGCATTTGATGTCAATGGAAAAATTTCTGAATATGAGCCTGGGGACATCCTTGTTATCTCAACAGAAGCAGACAGAACTGTTGAAAAATCTTCAGCTCCTTATTCTACCCTTGTTGCGGGCGTGTATGCTACAAAACCTGGTGTTCTTCTTACGGAAGAACATATTGATACTGATATTTCCAATAAAGTTCCGATGGGAGTCATAGGTGTAATTCCCACCAAAGTATGCCTTGAGAACGGAAAAATAAGAAGAGGAGACCTTCTGGTAACCTCATCCAAAGCAGGTGTTGCAATGAAAGCCAATATTAAAAAGGTGAAAATAGGACAGGTCATTGGAAAAGCTCTTCAGGATTATGACCAAAAAGAGATTGGAAAAATACAAGTATTAGTCAACATAAAATAAAACGTTATGAAAACAGCATATATCATCCCATTATTCTTCTTAAGCACTCTTATGTATGCTCAGGAAAATAAACAGTCTGCTTCGGCAGAAGATCAGACACAGGTATTGAAACAGATTAAAGAGCATGAAACAAAACTGATGCAGGATGCTAAAGAAAGAATAGAAAAACAAACAGTCCATACAGAACTTACTTCTGACCAAGGGCTGGAAGTGAAAAAACAGGAGCAAAAATCTAAATCAGCCAATACCTCAGGACTGCTTCTTCCCAATACAGCAACATTAGAAGAAATAAAAAGAACAATTCCCAACAGACAGGCATCTCATAATACAATAAATTCTAGGAACACAAAAACAATTACAGGACTTCCCAACACGGCTACTTTAGAAGAAATAAAAAAGACAATCCCAAAAGACTGATAACCCTAAAAAAACTAATAATCTCAAAAAGCTAATAACCAAACTAGATTTTTCAAACAAAAGAAGTCCGCTCATCAGCGGACTTTTTATATTTAACAATAGATACAGTTAATCCCAATCTGCAGCTACAAATTTCATTGTGTTTCCCTGATGATCAGATAAAGTAAGAAAATGTCCTTCTACGGAATATTTTGTCATAGTTTCAATCTTTTTCTGGAAAGAGTTTTCCAGATTCATATCCTGACAGGCTTTCATGGTACTTACTCCCTGGGAAATCTTCAATTTTCCCCCGTTTTTAAATTCAGATGTAAAAGACATCTGATTACAGCCCATGTATGCACTTCCTTGAATCTTACCTTTTTCCATCTTTCCGGTCAGGTTCATTTCTGCTTTCTGAGCAATCAGCTGATCTTTAGAAAAACCATCGAATGAAATCAGCATCCACTGTCTCTGAATATGAGGATTTTTATCTGGTACTGCAGAACAATTGAAAACAAGTCCCAGGAATGAAATGGCAAAAAGGGAAAATAGTATTTTTTTCATGCGGATTATCATCCCATTTTCATACCAACCCGGGATAGAATCTCGTAAAAATTAGTAAATTAGCGACACAAAAATTATTTTATAAAATGAAAAGACTATTTCTACTATTCACTTTCTTGCTGAGTTTTGCTCAGATGAGGGCGGATGAGGGGATGTGGCTGCTTATGCTCATCAAAAGACTTAACGGTGTTGATATGCAAAAAGAAGGTCTGCATCTTACGCCTGAAGAAATTTACTCGGTTAACAATTCCAGCTTAAAAGACGCTATCGTAAGTTTTGGCGGTTTCTGTACTGGGGAAATTGTTTCTGATAAAGGACTTTTATTCACGAACCACCACTGTGGTTATGGAGCTGTTGCTGCCGCTTCTACTCCTGAAAAAGATTATCTGAAGAATGGTTTCTGGGCCATGAAACAGAAAGACGAGTTCAACGCAAAGGATCTTTATGTAAGATTTTTAGTAAGAATGGATGATGCGACTCAAAGAATCACATCCAAACTAAACAACAACATGACCGGAGCAGAGAGAAAAGCTGTTATAGATGCTGAAACCAAAGCAATACAAACAGAAAACTCTGAAAACGGAAAATATACTGTAGTAGTAAAGGATTTCTTTAACGGAAATGAATTCTACTATTTCGTATACCAGGATTACAAAGATGTAAGATTGGTAGGAGCACCCCCTTCATCATTAGGAAAATTCGGTGGTGATACTGATAACTGGGAGTGGCCAAGACACACTGCAGACTTCACTGTTTTCAGGGTATATGCTGATGCTGCGGGAAATCCTGCTGAATATTCTCCAAGCAATGTTCCAATGAAACCTAAGCACTTTTTACCGGTTTCTCTTAAAGGAGTTAAGCCTGGCGATTTCTCAATGATTCTTGGATATCCTGGAAGAACCAACCGTTACCTTACTTCTTACGGAATCCAACAGATGGTAAACAAAGACTACCCGGCTTGGGTTGAAGCTTCCAAAACAGCAATGGATGTCATGAAGAAGTATATGGATAAAGATAAAGCTACTCAGCTTAACTATGCTTCTCAATATGCTTCAGTAGCGAATTACTGGAAAAACAGACAGGGAACGATTGATGCTGTTAACAAAAACGGAACGATCTCTGACAAACAAAAGATTGAAGATATTTACAGAAAATGGTCTGCAATGCCAGGGAACGATGCTTATGATGGTATCTTAGAAGACATTGATGTTTATTATAAGCAGGTTTCTGACAGAAATGTTGAAAGAAACTATGCTACTCAGTTCTCAAGAAACGCTAAATATATCTCTCTTGCTTTACAGGTAGGTTCTGTTTTAAAAGCTTATGCCGCTCAGGATATGCAGGGAAGATTAGCGATGAAAGCTAAAACTGAAGCAGCTATTAAAGCAGCTTATGAAAATTTCAGCCCTTCTTTAGAGGGTGAAATGCTTGCTGCAATGACAAGCCTTTACCAGGCAAGAGTAAAAAACACTGAAGTCGCTTCTGCAACAATCTTGGGATTAGATGCTAAAACAGTTTCTAACCTTGCTTATTCTTCTATTTTTGCCAACAAGACTTCTGCTACGAACTTCTTGTTAAATCCGGATGCATTAAAGCTTGATGCTGATCCACTTTGGAAAGCAGCAAACGGTATTGTTGCAGACCAGAAAATGAGCACTGAAAGATTTGTTAAAGTTGATGACAACTTTGCAAAAAACAGCCGTCTATTCCTTGCCGGGTTAATGAAAGCTATGCCTGAAAAGAAATTCTATCCGGATGCTAACTCTACAATGAGATTAACTTACGGAACTGTAGATAAACTTCCTATCAGAGAAGACAGAAACTACTTCGGTGTTACTGATAATTATTATACAGACATGTCCGGACTTGTTGGAAAATACAAGAAAGGTGATGAAGAATTCGATCTGCCTCAAAGAGTGATTGACCTTTATAACCTTAAAGATTTCGGGCAATATGCTGATGCGAAAGGATATATGCCTGTAAACTTCCTTTCTAACAATGACATCACAGGTGGAAACTCTGGTTCTCCGGTAATTGATGGAGACGGAAACCTTATTGGTATTGCATTTGACGGAAACAGCGAAGCATTAAGCGGTGATATCGTATTTGAGCCTGAGTGGCAGAAAACCATCAACGTAGACGTTCGTTTTGTTCTTTGGACTATTGATAAATTTGCTGGTGCTAGAAGATTAGTTGATGAATTAAAGCTTGTAAGAGATGCGAATACTCCGGCTGATACAAAAACTAAAAACTCTGGGACTACAACAATGCCTAAGAAAACAAAGAAAAAATAATCTTATCTGATATATTTTGAAACCGTGAAAGTAATATTTCACGGTTTTTTTATTTTTGAATACTAAAATATGAATATGAATTCTCAACCTATATTATTCACAGCTACCATAAAGCAAAACGGAGAAATGAATGCTGCTTTTGTAGAATTCCCATTTTCAACAGAAGAGCTATTCAATAAAAAGGGCCAGGTAAAAATTAAAGCCACATTCGATGGCAAAGTTGAATATCGTGGAAGTTTAGCTAAAATGAAGTCTGGCTGCCATATATTAGGATTAACTCAAGATATCAGGAAACAACTTGGAAAAACCTTTGGAGATGAGGTTTCTGTTTCCCTTATTGAGGATAAGGAAGAGCGAATTGTTGAGGTTGCTGACGATATTTTTTTAGTATTTAATGAAAATCCAGATGCAAAAATATTATTTGACAAGATGAGCTACACCCACAAAAAGGAATACATCCGCTGGATTGAAGATGCTAAAAAACCCGAAACAAGAGAAAACAGAAAAGCTAAAATGATTCAGATGATTCTGGAAGGAAAAAAAGGAATATAAGCCCCTTTGCTTCCCTATTATATTTTTATTTCTGCTTCTAAAAACTGTTTTCCTCCTCCGTTGGTAACAGTTAGAAATCCATCGTAATGAGCAACCCTTACCCCAAGATCATTAATTACTTCTTTAAAATAACCTCCTTTTTCTTTGCCATTGATCTGCCATAAAAATTCTGCAGACTGCCCTTTTTGGTTTTGAAACACCAATGAATTCAACTTATCTTCAACTCCTGATGATTTAAGATCGATCACTGCACTTTCATTGGCCACAAAATTTTTAGCCAATACCCTAGAATTATTCATTTCCTGTTTTTTTATAACGTTTATCTTAAGGCAAAAATCATAGTATATAGCGACAGAACTCGACGTATTATTTTAAATAAAAACCAGACGGAAATCCGCCTGGTTTTATCTAACAATTCTCAGAAGTTATGATATTGAAAGTCCAAGATATTGCAAATATGCATCCAGTATCTTTTTATCAAATACAGGCTCTTTAATACCTGAACCTTTCAAGAATTGAATGACATTGGAGCAATCCCACACATAAGTATTCTGGTACAATTCAACTGTAGATAATCCTTCATGCATATTATCCCTGAAAAGACTGGTTAGTGGATATAACCTGTTTTTACTGTCATCTTCCCATTGCTTTCTCCATTCTTTATAAGGAAGGCTTTTCAGGGTAAACGGATAATGCTTCTTCATAAGTCCGAAGAAATCCTCTAAAGTAAGGTTGGTTTCCGGGCTGGCAATAAGATTGAACTTCTTCCCTACCGCTTCTTTATTTTTTGTAATATAAGCCATAGCCCGGGTCATATAATCTACCGTGATTAACCCTTCTCTTAATTCCGTTAAAGCTGGATAAGATTGGAATTCCACACAGTTTTTCACCAGTCCCGACCACCATTGATATGGAGCACTTGCTCCTGTTTCACTGTGGCACATGGCATATCCTAACCTGTAAGTAATAACCGGCAATCCCTCTTTTGCTGCCAGATCTGCAATAGCTTCCATTACCCATTTGCTCCTTACATAGCCAATATCTTTGCTTACAGACATCAGGTTCTGAGCAATATCATCAGATTCCAGCATTACTGTTTTCCCGGTGAAAATATGCCCCCAGCTATAAACTGATATTGTAGACAATAATGCCAGGCATTTTGTTCTTTCTGCCCCTGCAAGCTTTATAATTTCTCTCAGTCCTTCTACATTAGGTGCTTTCATATAGGAATAAGGTTCTATGAAATTTACTGAGCTTCCGGAGTGGTAAATCAAATCTGTTCTTTCGGCCAGCATTTTGAACGTTTCTTCTGAAAGACCTAATGATGGTTGTGCAAGGTCGCCAATTACAGGAATAATTCTTGTCTTCTGCTCTTCTTTCTGCGGAATAGCAAACTGCTTATAACAACGATCAATTTTCTCTTTAGCATGAAAATCATCCTCAGCTCTCACCAGGCAATAAATATCAGCACCGGTAGTATCCAAAAGTTCCTGTAAAAGATGAATCCCTACAAATCCCGTAACTCCTGTTAAAAAAATAACAGACGGATTTTCCAATTGCTTGGGATCAAACCCTCCGGCAAATACAGTTCCCGGTGCGAGATATACATCCTGCTGTAACTCTACATAGGGCTCTACATCTTCTTTGGCGGCCAATTCTCTTGCTTCTTTAGATCTGGCTATCAAGACTTCTGAAAGATGCCGCAATACGGGATATTGATAGAGATCCCTCAGATATACTTTTACTTCAAGCTTTCTTTCCAATGCTACTGCCACAATGGCAACCAAAAGGGAGTTTCCCCCTATATCAAAAAAGTTATCTGTAATATTAATAACAGGACGTTCCAGTTCTGTTGACCAGATGTCTGCAATAATCCGCTCTGTTTCATTAGTTGGTGGTTCAAAGGAAACCAAACCTTCAGCTTCCTTATCCGCAAGATCTCTTAAAAAGCTGACATCTGTTTTACCATTGGCTGTAAGAGGAATTTTATCTATAAAAATAATCTGGGCAGGAATCATATATCCAGGTAACTCTTCTTTCAACAAAGTTCTGACAGCAGTACTATCTTTTTCAAAGCCTGTCTTGGCTACAATAAAAGCGATGAGGTATTTATTGTTGCCTGCCGTGTCTTTTGTAATAACAATTGCCTCCTGAACGCTTTCCTGTTGACTTAGAGTACGCTCTATTTCCCCCAATTCGATCCGGAACCCTCTAATCTTTATCTGATTATCTATCCTCCCTAAAAACTCAATTTCTCCATCGGGAAGCCATTTGGCCAGATCTCCGGTTCGATATAGTTTTTCTTCATTTTTAAAAGGACTAACAATAAACTTATCTTTGGTTAGCTCTTCATTATTAAGGTAACCTTTAGCCAAAAGACCACCGCCGATATATAATTCTCCAATAGCACCTACTGGCAACAATTCCTTATTTTCTCCTAAAATATAGGCTTTGGCATTCGCTATAGGCCTGCCTATTGAAGATATGTATTTACCCTCTACATCTTTAACTTTCCTAAACGTAGCATATACTGTACATTCAGTAGGTCCGTAATAATCTATGAGTTCATAACTTAATTCTGTAGTAAGTACCGGCTTTAATTTTTCACCCGCTGTGAAAAGATATTTAAGTGACAGATCATTATAATTTTTTGTTTTATCTATAAAAGACGGAACAAGAACTGTTGGTACGAAGCCATGGGTAATATGGTTTTTACGGAAGTATTCTACCAAAGCAGAAGCATCTGTTCTTTCTTCATTCTCAGCAATAAAAAGTGTAGCTCCTGAAGTAAGCCCTGACCAGGTTTCCCACACAGAAATATCAAAAGCCAGACCTGCAACAAGGCTTAGCTTCGAGGTATGATCAACATGGAAATGATAATTATGCCATGTTACCAAATGTTGAATGGCAAGATGAGTAATCATTACTCCTTTAGGTTTTCCTGTTGAGCCGGATGTATAAATGGTGTAAGCCAACATATTTTCATATATCCCAGCTTCAGGCTGATGCGAAGGAAAAGCTCCCAGATCACTCATTGTATCCAACTGAAACACTTCAGTTTTTCCATTTTCTGACAATAGTGAACCCAACTGACGGTTGGTGACCATCATTGAAGCCATGGTATCTGAAATAATATACTCCACTCTTTTTACAGGATATGCAGGATCAACAGGAACATATGCTGCTCCTGTTTTTACAATTCCAAGAACTGCTACAGCCCACTCCAGAGAGCGATCAAGCCAGACAGGAACAAACATATTTTCTTTTATCCCTTTGTCTATTAAGTGATTGGCCAGCTGATTACTTCTTTGATCCAATTCTTTATAAGTTATTGCCTGATCTTTATATACTGCTGCAATATGATCAGGATGAATCTCAACCTGTTTTCTGAAAAGAGACACCAGGGTTTCTTCCTGCTTGTAATCCCAGCCTGTTTTATTGAATTCATTTAAAAGTTTTTCCCTGTCTCCTGATGACAGCAAAACGGCAGCCCCCAATGATTGGGTTTCTAATGTTGATGTTGAGTTTAGCATTGTAATATGTAATTTGGTTAAAGTTTAGTTTCCTATAATTTCTCTCCCTGCATCACCTCCACATAACCTATTGAAAATATAATACTTACATTATTATTAAACTATAAGAATTAAGAATATAACAGGATGTAAAGTATAAACACAATGATGAGATCAATGTGTAATAACAGTAGATTTTTAGATGGTAATTAAAGAAAAGCTCAGATGATCCGTTCAGTGAACAGAACTATAAATAAAGCGATGCATTATTTATTACGCTCAAAAGAATATTGATTTTCTTATCTCTGGTTTATTAAAACCAATTTGTTAATTAAAATTCATAATTAAATATGTTTAGTGATTTGATAATCAAAATTAACATAATAAACCCTATGAAGTGTTACATAATTATCATATCATCCCACACAATGAATAAAAAACAACAGTATGAATTACAATACAGTACATAAAAAAAATATAGTATAATACCCAACAAAAAAAATTACTCTCAGAAAAAAGACCAAGAGTAAAACTTTATAGAATCAATAATATACTGAGACTGTTGCTAAGCATTCCAGAATTCTCTGTCTAAACTTCTGTATTGTATGGCTTCAGAAATATGATGGGAACAGATGTTTTCAGACGCCTCAAGATCCGCAATGGTCCGGGCAACTTTCAGAATTCTGTCATATGCTCTGGCAGAAAGGTTAAGTTTTTCCATAGCCAGCTTAATAAGATTAAAAGAGGTTTCATCCAATTCGCAGAATGCATCAATCTCCCTGGGACCGATCTGAGCATTACTACTGATATTAAGGTCTTTATAGCGTTCATTCTGAATCTCTCTTGCTCTCAGAACCCGTTCCCGGATGTCTTTACTTTTTTCACCTTTTCTTTTTTCTGAAAGCTGCTCAAATTCTACTTTCTGCACTTCAATATGAATATCAATCCTATCTAAAAGCGGCCCGGAAAGCTTATTCATATACCTTTGCATTTCAGAAACAGAAGAGGTATTATTAGGATCATCAGGAAAAAAACCGCTCGGGCTTGGATTCATAGAAGCTACCAGCATAAAACTTGCAGGATAATTAACGGTAAACCGGGCTCTTGAAATTGTCACTTCACGATCTTCCAAAGGCTGCCTCATTACCTCCAGTACTGTTCTTTTGAATTCCGGCATTTCATCCAGAAATAAAACGCCATTATGGGCCAGTGAGATTTCTCCCGGCTGAGGGTAACTTCCCCCACCAACAAGTGCTACATCTGAGATAGTATGATGTGGGGATCTGAAGGGCCGCACAGTCATTAATGAAGATTCTGTACCCATTTTTCCTGCTACAGAATGTATTTTTGTTGTTTCCAGCGCTTCTTTCAGGGTTAATGGAGGTAAAATACTTGGTACTCTTTTGGCCAGCATGGTTTTTCCGCTTCCGGGAGGGCCTATGAGAATAATATTATGGCCGCCTGCAGCTGCTACTTCCATAGCTCTTTTAGCCGTTTCCTGCCCTTTAACTTCTGAGAAGTCAAACGGAAAATCATTAATTTTTTCATGAAATTCTTTTCTGGTATCCAGAATTACCTTTTCAATAGGTTTTCCTTCATTAAAAAAATCAATAACCTGCTTTATATTTTCTACTCCGTATACATCAAGGTCGTTAACAATAGCTGCTTCCCTTGCATTCTGGATAGGTAGAATAATTCCTGTAAAGCCTTCTTCCCTAGCCTGGATCGCAATGGGTAATACTCCTTTGATAGGCTGAAGACTGCCATCCAATGAAAGTTCACCCATAATGATATAGTTTTGGATTTCGTCTGCCAGAATCTGATCTGAAGCAGCTAATATTCCAATCGCTATACTCAAATCATAAGCGGACCCTTCTTTTCTGAGATCTGCAGGCGCCATATTGATGGTAATTTTCTTTCCTGGGATTTTATATCCTACATTTTTCAGAGCAGCAGAAATCCTGTAACTGCTTTCCTTGATAGCATTGTCAGGAAGTCCTACTAAATGATATCCTACTCCGCCGGTGTCTACATTTACTTCAATAGTTATCGTCTGGGCTGCAACGCCATGAATGGCACTTCCATAAATTTTAATCAGCATGGTGCGTTTTTGAAGTAAAAATAATTAATATACTATTTTAAAAATCTGACAGTTACGCTGATAATTTTCTACATAAAAAATGATTTCGAAAATGATTTTAAGGAAATTGGCTATTTAAATTCAGGTCAATTCTTAACAACTTCAATTAACAACAAATAAAGAGTCAGGTATTTACAGCAAACCACTGACCTGTGATACTGCCATACGCTCATCAAACTTCATCAGCACACTATCATTATAAAAGAAAATCAATCTGGCTCCAAAGTTTTGACCATTACTTATTTTTTTTGACTCAGATCAAAGTTTTGCTTTTTTAAGCATTCTAATTTTGCAGCAATAAATTAAGCACAAAATAAGAAACACAAATACCATAAAATTAATCATAATGAACTCAACCGAAACAAAAAAAATACGTTCAGTGTTTCATGTGAAACATAAAGAATATATCAGCCCCCATTTTATCAGGGTTATTTTCGATATTAATGATAACCAGGCAGAAATGCTGTCCAATGTAAAATCAGGTTCAAATAACAAGATATTTATCCCTACAGATGAGACAGATATAAAAGAAACCGTAAGAACCTATACCAACAGAAAAATTGATCTCGAAAACAGGGAACTGAGCATTGATTTCGTAGCACATGGAGATAATGGTCCCGCATCCGCATGGGCATTAAAGGTACAGAAAGGTGATTTTTAAGTATTGGTATGAAAGAAAGTACAAGACCATTGGTTCCTGAAGCAAATTTTTATCTGCTGGTAGGCGATGCCACTGCTTTACCCGTTATCTGTGCTATTTTAGAACAGTTACCTGAAGGAGTAAATGCAAAAGTACTTATGGAAATATTTGGAAAAGAAGATGAAATACTCTCCTGCTCAGCTGCTAATGTAGATATTGAATGGCTTCATAATCCGGCACCGGAAAGAGGAAGCCAGCTTGCAGAAACGGCCAAACAGTTTAAATTTCCGGAAAACGAGCAGAGGAAATATGTGTATGTAGCAGCAGAATATTCTACAGTAAAAGAACTTCGGGATTATTTCAAAGCTGATGCATCTCTTGATTCCCGTGCCCTATATGCCGTGTCTTACTGGAAAGCTGGAGAATCGGAAGATCAGGCCGGGATGAATAAAAAACAATCATCTTAGAGTCTTTTTAATCCTGGATCAAAGTTTTTACTTCTTTGATAACGGAATTTTGTAACCTCTTAAAACTACTCACCTAAGTTGATACAAAATAAAATCGGCACAAAACAAATTGTGCCGATTTAACCACTATTAAAAACTAACGAAAAGATTATTTAATCCTTTATTTCTTTATCAATTTATTTTTATAAACTTCGCCTTTAACACTTTTGGAAATGACAATATAATTTCCTGGTATCAAATGGCTTACATCAATAGCTTGTTTGTATTGATGGCCGTTTTTCTTAAGAACCAGTTTTCCGGACATATCCATAATGGCAATCTCTTTATATTCTTCTGATTCTTTTCCGATATAAAGAAACTGTGCTGTGGGGTTGGGGTATATATTTAATTTGTTTTCCTTAGGTTTTACAGTTTCTCCTGTTCCTAAGTTCCCACAGAAATCCCAGTTACCATATTCCAGTTTTACAAAAGCAAAAGGGTCTAACATCTGGCACTGATTGGGGCAATATTCTGTACAGGCATAGAAACCATATTCTCCTGGCTCAGAAGTGGTGAAGGTATCTCCAGACTGATTAGGAACTACACAAGGATCTCCTGTAAATGGTGCCATAGTTGTCGGCACACATTTGAACCAGGTATGAGCGCCATATACTAAAGGAAAAACATCCTCAAACGTTACTGGTGCCTCATTACATACATGGGCTATTCCACCGTCTACAATTTCATAAGTTCCCGGAATAAAGGTAGAAATCATAGCGGGAAGGCCGTAAACATATCCATCTGCCATTACTGCCGGGCTTTCTGCTGTACAATCTCCTTGTGTCACTTCTACTTTAAAATAATACAGCTGGTCATTACCATTAATTGTCAGCTGTTGTGAGGTAGCTCCGGGAATGGCTTCCCATGGGTTGTTATTAGGAGTCTGCCATGTCCATTCCTGTTTGTACCACTGATAAGTGGAATAGGTTTGTGTAGTGGAGAGTATTTCATCTTCACTCTCACAGAACAGGATCTTATCTGCGAATAGAGCTCCTAATCTTGGACTGGTAATGGTAGGGGTGCACTGCGCCTTTATATTCAGAAGGTTGAACAATAAAAATGCTAAAAAAATCAGTTTTGCTTTCATATATATTGACATTTAAGTTGATTTCTATTTAAAAGTCATCAGCATTAATCAATCAACAATCTGATCCCGAATTTCACATTAAAATGCAGGGGTTTTTCCTTATAAATGGTATTGGGAGAGTTTTCATCTTTAAAATGATAGCCTATCCCGGGTTCTGCATAAATACCCAACCTGTTTACTACCTTCATCTGTAGCCCAACTGCTGTATTCACTGAAAATGAAAGCGGTTTATGATCCAATTTTTCCTCCGAAGTTTCTTTTACCTCATCATTTACTACATAACTTGTTGTAATACTTCCTGATACAGATTTTTCTACCAGTGCTCCTCCTGTAACATATCCTGTAAATCTCCCTTTCTGAATGATATTATAGTTAACCTGAACAGGAATTCCGATATAGTGAACTTTCTGTTCTCCTTTAATATAATTATCACTGCTTCCGGAATGAAGCTCGGAAGCCAGCTTGGTATAATTCAACCCCGTTCCTATCCCCCATCTTTTACCTAAATTATAATACACAGACAGTCCGAATGTTACCGGAACTTTATGCCTGATTCTTGCTTCTACAGGCTTGTTTTGGTTGGCCAGCAGTATTTGTGTCAAAGGATCTTCTACATATTCAGACGCTGTCCATACCTGCTCAAAGCTCAGTGGTTTCCCGCTTACAGAGGCATAACCATGAAACTGCTGCTCAGCAGAATTGGATGATGCATTTCCTGTAAGCATACTTAGCATCCATTTTTTTTCAGATACTGGCTTTATATTCCTGCCTTTGGTATTATCTGCATATTTTCCAGGCAGTTCTTTTACCACTCTATTTATCTCATTTTCAACATCTTTATTCTTTACATTGTTATTAGCTAAAGGCAGTTCATTAATCTTATTCTCTTCAGGAACTAAGATGCTTTGCTCTAATTTAGCTGTTGGTATAACTTCCTGAATGTTTCCGTTATTTTCTGATTCTTTTCCTCCTGCCCTTTCAAACTTTGCCTGTTTCATATTTTTAACAGAATGATACATTGTATTAAAATCATTCCTAGCTAAAGAAATATCGGCCTTTGATTTTTTCCAAATCTCCTTACTCTCTTCCCGTTCTGCATTGTTCAAAGGCAGATCTGTATCTGTTCTTTTATTACTTTTATTAGGACCTGATATGCTCTCTGAAAGTGTATTCTGATTTTCTTCAGGTACTATTTTCATTATCATAAAGATTAAAACAGCTGCAGCAGCAATACCCCCAATACGATACGGCCAGAATTTACCTCCAACATTTGTTTCCCCTACCTTTTGTTCTTTATTTTCAGCATCAATTGCAGGAATAAAACCTGTTATCAACTTATTATCCTCTTCTTCTGAGAACAGTTTATCTCTGATGTCATCCCACAATCCCTCCGGAACCTCTTCTTCATGGTTCTCCATTCTGCTGCGCAGGTTATTGAGCCACTCGTTATTCATATTGTGCTTTTTTTGACATTTTAAATTCCTTTATTTTCTGAACCAGCAGTCCTTTTGCACGGTGGAACTGTGATGCTGAAGAATTTTCTGCAATTCCCAGCAGCAATGCAATTTCCTTATGACTTTTCTTTTCAAATACATAGAGGTTGAAAACAGTCCTGTATCCGTCCGGAAGAGACTGGATCAATCTCATAATATCGTCTTTCGGAATTTCCTCAAAATCAGGTTCTTCTTCATTGGGGAGATCAGGAAGATCATCTACCTCAACAGAAGATCTAAAGTCTCCTTTCCGCCTGATATGCTTCAGCGATTCATTCACTGTAATACGGGTAATCCATGCTCTCAGAGAGCCATCTCCTCTATATTCAAATGATTCTATGGAACGGAACATCTTAATAAAACTATTCTGAAGTACATCATGCACATCTTCTTTTTCATTGATATACCGGGAACATACATAGGACAGATTTCCTGAATAAGCCCCAAAAAGCTCCTTCCAGGCGGCTTCCTCCTTCTGCAGAAGGCGGCTTACCAAAATCTGTTCTTTACTTTCTCCCATGTACTGCTCCAGTATACGATATATTAATTAAAATTTTAAAGCAAAAAATAGATTGCATCGTATAAATACAATCTATTTATAGTAATAACCATTAATTAATATTTTACACAGAACGGAAAATTATAATTAATCGTTTCATAAGGGGCAAGTACTGTACCGTCTACGGTAATTTTCTCTGCAGTCAAAGCAAATCGCAATGAGCCATCCATCCCTACATAAAACCCTTTCTGTTTAGCAACCATTCCTACCTCTGCTTTTTTAGTTCCACCTTCTACAGGAATCAGTACTTCCAATGGTTTAGGAGCTAAAGATAGTTCTACTACATTGCTGGCAGCATTTAAAGAAGCAGTATATTTAATTTCATACTTCACCTTTCCTATAGCTTTAATGGCTGCTTCCGCTTTTAACGGGTCTTTTATTACTGTTTTCACAATTTCATCCACCGGAAATTCTGAAAACATGATCGTATCTTTTTGGGCTTTAAAATTTTTTATTTTTTCTGTTTTGCTATCTCCTTGTATGGTAATGAGCCGCCCTTTATAGTTTCCATTCACATCTTCCAGTGTTACCGGTCTTATTTCCGGACCATCTACACTGCAGGAGTATAAAGTAACTCCTGTTAGTACAATTAAAATAGCTGTTAAAAATTGAGATACTGTAAATTTTTTCATTGCATTATTTTTTCATTAAACATTAATTATTCCGAGTACTCATTGATATAAATCTTCTTTTCCGGAAATCTTGCATCATTTTTTTCAAAAAAAACAAAAAAATATCTAACTAACTGATTTTATGGATATAAAAAAACAACATTTACTTACAAATTAATATTTTAGTGATTTAATTGAATATATTTCAGTATTATACAATAAAAAAGAAAGCTGCCAATGCAGCTTCCTTTACTTTACTGTTTATTAATTACATTTACTGTACTCCACCACCCAAAGCACGGTAAAGATCTACCTCAGCATTTAACCTTTCTAATGTTACATTAATGGCTTCCAGATCATTCTGCAGTTTATTGTTCTGAGCTGTAATCACTTCAAGATAAGTTGCCATTCCGCTTTTATATAGCTTCAGGGCATCACCGATTCCTTTGTCTAAGATAGCTGTTCTCTGTTCCAAAAGCTGCAATCTTTCTGAAGTTCCCTGCGTTCTTGCCATAGCATCAGAAACTTCTCCTACAGCTGTCATTACAGCCTGTTTAAAATTAATAGCCGCTTTTTCCTGTTCAATTAGGGCGGTTTCATAGGCGGTTTTCAACTCTTTTTTCTGAAAAATAGGGGACGCTAAATTAGCTGCCACCGCTTTTGTAATGGACCCCGGAATATCGAACCATGAGTTGAATTTGTTAGAATTGACTCCAATCTGCGGGCTCAAGCTGATACTTGGATACATTGCAGCCTTCGCAAGGCCTGTTTTTGAATTCAGGCTTATCACATTGAACTCTGCCATCTTCAGATCCGGCCTTCTGCTTAATAATTGTGCAGGAAGTCCTTCTGAAAGTTTATTCTCAGGAATCATCGCTTTAAGGTCTCCTGATCTTTCAATCTTTGCCGGGTATTCTCCGCAAAGGATACTCAATGCATTTTCCTGAATAGATATATTCTGCTTAGCCAGAGGAATCAAAAGTTCTGCAGTTTTTTTCTGCGCTTCGGATTGCTGTACAGCTAAGGAGTTAATCTGCCCTGCCTTGAACTGAAGATCCATCATTTTAAGGGTATTGCTGCTTAATTCAATATTCTGCTCTGCAATTTTCATCTGTTCATCAAGACTGAGCAAGTTATAGTAAGCCTGAGCCACCTGAACAATGATCCTGCTCTTTACAGCATTCAGGTTTTCTTTTTGTGCAAAGTATTCTGCCGCTGCAGATTCTTTCTGCATCTTTGCTTTTCCCCAGATGTCTACTTCCCATGTAAGCCTCAGGCTGGCACTGAAATCATCTATATGTGTTGTTCCCGCAAACTGCTCATTGAGCGATCCGTTAAGTGTATTTTTGGATGCCCAGCTTCTATTGGCTCCTGCATTGAGATCTAATGTCGGAAGAAGGGATAACTTAGCCTTTTTATACATAAGATCAAGCTGCTCTATATTTTTCAGGGCAACATTCACTTCATTATTTCTGCTTAAGGCTTTATCTATTAAACCAATTAATTTAGGATCCTTAAAAAAAGTTCTCCACGGAAGTACCACGGTATCTCCTGTTACCTGCACGGATTCTTTATAAGTTTCCGGCACCTGAAGATCTGTTCTTGCATAGGGCTTTCCCACGGCGCAAGATACCAGTATAGAAGCCATTGCACCTGAAATAAGGAAATTCTTTATCTTAAATATTCTCATTGGTCAATTGATTTTGGATTACAGGATATTTCTTTTTGGATGAAAATTTCTCATCCAGATATTGGAAGAACATATACAGAACAGGAATTACAAATACTCCTAAGACTACTCCGCTCAACATTCCTATCGCAGCACTCACACTAATGGATTTGTTTCCTGAAGCCATTCCTCCTGTAGAAATCATCAACGGAATCATCCCTACAATAAAGGCTAATGAGGTCATGATAATTGGACGTAACCTAGCCTTTGCTCCTTCCAGTGCAGAATCCAGAATGGAAAGTCCTGATTTTCTTCTCTGAACGGCAAATTCTACGATAAGGATCGCATTTTTAGCCAATAGGCCGATAAGCATGATTAATCCTACCTGTACATAGATATTATTATCCAGACCAATTGCTTTGATGCCCAGGAATGCCCCTACAATTCCCGTTGGGATGGAAAGCATTACTGCTAAAGGAAGAATATAACTTTCATATTGTGCTGCAAGAAGCAGATACACAAAGAGTAAACACAATCCAAGGATTACAACCGTTTGGTTTCCTGCTGATTTTTCTTCCAAACTTAATCCGGTCCATTCATAGCTGTAGTCGGAAGGCAGTTTATTCAGGGTTGGCTCAATTTTATCCATCAGGGCACCATTACTTATTCCAGGTTTTGGTACCACGTTAATATTCAAGGAATTGTAAAGGTTATAGCGCTGAACGGATTCCGGGCCATATACTTTTTTCAAAGTGATTAGAGTATTTGCCGGAACCATTTCACCTTTACTATTTTTCACGAAAATATCATTGAACGCCTGTTCATCCATTCTGAAAACACCGTCAGCTTTGATATTCACTCTGTAGAATTTCCCGAATCTGGAGAAATTCTGAGATTGGTCTCCTGAAAAATAGGTCTGAACCGATCCTAACAAGTTGGAAATACTTACTCCTAACTGTTTGGCTTTGTCTTCATTCACTTCAAGCTCCAGCTGCGGATAATCTGCCCTGAACATGGTGTAAGCATAAGCTACTTCAGGCACCTGCATCAGTTGTCCGATCACATCATCAGCTTTAGCTTTTAGGACCTGAGGGTCTCTACCCATACGATCCTGAAGTACGATCTCGGCGTCATTGGTTACTCCATATCCCTCTACCGGTGGCATTCTGAAACTCATTACGCTTCCTTCTTTGATAACAGACAGTTTTCCGTTAACAATATTCATAATTTCGTCAATATCCTGCACAGCCCCTCTCTCTTTTTTAGGCTTTAATTTCACAAATCCCATTGCATATGCCGGCCCGGCACTGTTACTTAGGAGGTTAAACCCTGTAATGGAAGTATTTTCCTGAACAGCATCTATCGTTTTTAGGATCGCATTGATCTTATTGGATACTTCCGTTGTTTTTGTCAATCCGGTTCCCGGCGGCATGCTCAATGAATAGATGAAGAATCCGTCATCTTCCATTGGAACGAAACTTTTAGTTGTGCTGGACATCAGCCATGCGGAAAGTCCTATAATTCCGGCTACCAATCCTGCTGCGATCCATTTTTTTCCAATTAAGAATCTTACTCCTTTTGCATAACGCTCTGTCATGTTATTGAAGCCTGCATTAAAGGCAACGGCAAATCTCTGCCCGAACCCTTTTGCCTTTCCACCTTCCTCAGTATGGTGGTTTTTCAAAAATACCGCACATAAAGCTGGTGTTAAAGTAAGGGCATTTACCGCAGAAATAATAATTGCAATAGCTAATGTATAGGCAAACTGCTTATAGAATAATCCTGCAGAACCGGACATAAATCCAATTGGAATAAATACGGCTGACATCACTAATGTAATGGAAATAACAGCTCCTGTAATTTCACTCATCGCTTTGTGGGTAGCATCTCTTCCCGAAAGATCTGTTCCTTCCATATTACTGTGAACTGCTTCTACCACTACAATTGCATCATCTACAACAATTCCGATCGCCAGTACAAGGGCAAACAACGTCAATACATTAATTGTAAATCCTAATACCAGAAGGAAGAAGAATGTACCGATAATAGCAACCGGAACGGCAATGGCCGGAATAATAGTAGACCTGAAATCCTGTAGAAAGACAAATACGACAATAAATACAAGGATAAATGCTTCTATCAATGTAGATTTAACCTGTCCTGTTGCTTCATCCAGTCTTTCCTTGGTACTCATAACTTTGGTATATTTGATACCCGGCGGGAAAGATTTTGACAACTGATCAATCGCTTTGTTTACACCTATTTCAATTTCATTGGCATTGGATCCTGTTGTCTGCATAATGGCAACTGTAACCGCGTTCTTGCCATTGGAAAGGTTATCCCCACTGTTATTGATGGAACCAAATTCTACCCTGGCAACATCTTTAAGCCTGATAACATTGGTTCTGTCATTTTTAACGACCATATTTTCATATTGTTCCGGCTTATTCTTTTTTCCTTTGTACCGGATTACGTATTCCAAAGCTGCATCCGATTCCTCACCCAGCTTTCCGGGAGCAGATTCTAAACTGTGATCTGCAATGGCACTGGAAACATCAGCTGGCTCTAACCCATAAGAAGCCATCTTCTGCGGATTAAGCCATATCCTCATAGAGTAATCCTTAATTCCAAAGATCTGTGCCTGCCCTACTCCTTTTACCCTTTTAATCTGTGGGATAAGGTTGATATTGGCAAAGTTCTGAAGAAAGGTTTCATCATATTGTTTATTATCTTCAGTATAAATATTGAAAATCAACACCATACTGTTCTGCTGTTTGGAGGTGGTAAGCCCCATTCTTACCACTTCCTGTGGCAAAATCGGTGTGGCCTGCTGTACTCTGTTCTGAACGTTTACTGCAGCCTGATCTGCATTTACCCCCTGTTTGAATATAACAGAGATGGTAAATGTTCCGTCATTACTTGCCGTGGATTTCATGTAGCTCATGTCTTCTACCCCGTTAATCTGTTCTTCCAGAGGGGTTACTACAGAACGGATCACCGTTTCACTGTTTCCACCCGGATAAGAGCCTGAAACCGTAATGGTAGGTGGAGAAATGTCCGGGAATCTGGTCACTGCCAGCTGGTTTAATCCTATGATCCCCAAAATGACAATGATAAGGGATATTACCGTTGCCAATACCGGACGGTCTATTATCTTTTTTAACATTTTTGAATTTTCTAAGAATGATTATAAAAATTATTTCGAAGGAGTTACTTTAGCTACAACCTGCGCTCCGTCTGTAAGAGCGTCTATTCTGTTAACAGCAATCTTATCTCCTGCACTCACTCCTGTCTTTACAAAGTAATCCTGCGAAGTGCTTCCTGATACTTCAATCTGTGTCATTTTCACCTTGTCTTTACCTTCCAGCTTATACACGAAGAATTTATCCTGAATATCTTTTACAGAGGTTTTAGGGAGTTTCACCACGCCATCCAGCGCATTGTAAATCATGACTCTTGCTGTTCCTCCTGATCTTAATAATTTATCAGGATTCTGGAAAACCGCTTTCATCTGGATACTTCCCGTATTTCTGTCGAAATTCCCACTTGCATTTTCCAGTCTTCCTTTGAATCCATATGTAGAGCCATCTGCTAAAATAAGTTCTACATTTTCAGCACTTTTTCCTGAAGCTGCAGCCCTGCTATGGGCAATAAAATCGGCTTCGTTCATGGAGAAGTAAACATTTACACTGCTGATGTTGGAAAGAGTTGTTAATGGTGATGCATCTGAAGGGCTGATGAGGTTTCCTACCCTGTTAGGAATTCTTCCAATATATCCGCTTACCGGTGCTTTGATGTAAGTAAAGTTCGCATTGATCTTTGAAGAGCCTAATGAAGACTGTGCCTGAGCTACCTGGGCAGATGCTGCCTTTAAATTGGCCTGAGCGGTTTTAAGCTGCATATCAGAAACCACTTTTCCTTCTACAAGAGGTTTTAGTTTTTCAACTTCGAGCCTTGCTGTTTCCTGTGCTGCCAAAGCAGATTTCAAAGCGGCTTCATTGGTGTTTACCTGCTCATTGTACACGGCCGGATTAATTCTAAACAGCGTTTGTCCTTTGCTGACAAACTGCCCTTCTTTTATATATACAGCTTCCAGATATCCGGTTACCTGAGCCTTTATTTCCACATTATCCTGCCCTTCTATACTTCCGGGATATCCCGTTGCTATGTCTTCATTCCCTGTGGTCACCTGAATAAAATCGGTAGGAAGTGCCACTGCCTGCTGAGCATTTTCCTGCCCGTTTCCTGAGCCGCAGGAGTACAGTATTGCTGCAGCCGTAAGTGAAAGTGCCAGATATCCTTTTCTGTAATTCATAACATTTGTTTTTAAATTTTACAGCAGCAAAATAAGCTTATATAATAAGGATGTTTATCTAAAAATAAAGTGAAACGTAATTAATCGCAGATGAAGCGTACGATACTAAAAATGAAAGGAAAGCAGCTATTTTCGCCGTTCAGAACGATAAAAAGGCACTTTTTCGTTTTAATATTTCAAAAATACGGTTGAGGGTTAAATTTATACGCCTCATAATTAAAACTCTGAGCCCAGGTTATTTCCCGATCTAATTACATAATATCAGAACATTAAGAAACAAGGCAATCATTTAAGTTTTTATCAAATAAAGAAGTTTTGCAAACACAGGGTCAATTACATTGGGTTTTAAGCGGGCAGGCTCAAACTATAGCCTAAAAAGAAAACTGAGTAGAATTGGAATTAGCAATTTGTAAGCGGGTTTTGAAGTATATAAAACCGGGAGCTGGAAGTTATAATTGTATGAATAACGTTTTACAATTACAGAAACAATTAGATAATTAAAAATACCTTTAGCTTTGGAACCTTCAGTAACCTCCGGCCTCTTGCTAATAATCCATCCAGGATTTGAATACGGAAGCCTTTTCCCGGCTTACAATAACCTCCATTTCCGGCTGTTTTCTCAGTTCAAGCTTGAGTTTTCCATTAAAGTGATTGAAGATCTGCTTTACAGAATCAATATGAATGATAAACTGTCTGTTGGCACGGAAGAAGAATTTCGGGTCCAGTTGTTTTTCAAGTTCTTCCAGTGTCTGGGGAATATTTTCCACAACTCCGGTATTCAACATCGCTTTACTGATCCCCAGTTCTGTATAGATATATAAAATATCTTCTGCCAATACAGTTTTATATCCATCGCGATGGGCTATAAGGAAACGTTTTCTGTAGTCTTTAGGCTGAATATAGTTAAGTAATCCTTCAATAGCAGAGCCAACAACCGGAACAGCTTCCATAAAGGTCTCATAGCGCTTCAGAGCGGCATCCAGTTCTTCTTCTTCTATTGGCTTTAAAAGATAGTCTATACTGTTGTATTTAAAGGCCTGTACTGCATATTCATCGTATGCAGTGGTAAAAATTACAGCGCTTTTAATTTCATGCTTATTAAAAATTTCAAAGCTTAATCCATCTGCCAGGCGAACATCCATCATAATGATATCCGGAACCACATTATTTTGCAACCAATTTACGGCAGACGTTATTGAATCTTCTACGGAAAGAATTTCAATATGAGGCCTGAGCTTTAGCAAAAGCCTTTTTAAACGGTCTGCATTAGGTCTTTCATCTTCTACTATTAAAATTTTATTAATCTTCATATCAATGGAAGTTTTACAATAAATCTGTCTTCTGTTTTCTCTATAACCGGTTTTGTATACCCCAGGATTTCATATCTGGCAATGATGTTGGTAAGCCCGACACCTGAGGAATCCGGCTTATTAATCAAGGGTAAAAATGTATTGGAAACCACCAGTTCACTTTCAGAATTGGTATACACATGAATCTCCAGCGGATTTGCTTTGGAGGTCTGATTATGCTTGATGGCATTTTCAACCAACAGCTGCAGGGACAGGGGAAGCGTATACATGGATTTGTATTCTTCCTGAACATCAATTTTAAAAATGACTCCTTCTCCAATTCTTTTTTCAATCAGGAAAATGTATGAGTCTAAGAATTTCAGTTCTTCTTCTACGGCAATGATATCCTTCTTGGAATTAACAAGCAGGTATCTGTACACCCGTGCAAATTTTTCAGAATACTCATATCCTAGCTGCTGATCTTCCAGAATAAGCTCAGAAAGCACACTCAGATTGTTAAAGATAAAATGGGGATCTATCTGCAGTTTAAGAGCCTGAAGTTCTGCAGCCATTGCTGCCTGTTTATGTTTGGAAGCCCTGATCTTATGCTGGGCTGCTTCTACAGCGGTTCTTTTCCAGTTCTGAAGTAAATAATCTACGGTATTAAATCCGCTTATAATAAGTGATATTACAATATTGGTGGCTACCCACTGTCCTAATAATGTATATTCTTTTCTGGAATCCATTTCCGGCAAATTATCTGAAGTGGACTCTACAATGGTGTTGATAATCATCACAATCAGAACACTTCCTACGATCTGTAAAAACCCCTGGATAAGCAAACGCTTAACGGTTCTGTCTTTCCATGGAAGCAGTTTATTGAGTGTAGAATCAATAAATATACTCACCTCCGAGATAATTATTGAAAAAAAGAACACCCACAGGGCATCTTCGATGAACATTTTCAACGGGGTCTCCAAATAACTCTGCCAGACCGGGTCAAAAGGATCAATAAGATAGGAGAACCCACAGAAAGCAATCACCGCTACAGCCCAGATCACCAGCCTCCTTTTCATGGCGGAAAGGATCTTTTTGCTTCGTATTAAATTTTTTCTGATGGTAGAAACCCTATTCATTATCCAAGGCTTTGTGAATGTAAATATAGAAATACATTTCAGAAAAGGCTCCTCCATTTTCAACGAGACCGCCAAAACCGTCCCTGAAACGTAAAATAAAAGAGTTCAAATGAAGCCCGGACGTTTCATCACCTAAAAAATACATTTCATCATCATTTTATGCAACGTCACCTCATTTTTAATACAATACAGCCGGCTTCTATCCTAGTTTTGCTGTATCAAAATCGGTACAATGAAAACAATAATTGTCTGCACAGATTTTTCCCAGGAAGCTGAAAACGCGGTTCATTATGCGGCTTCTATGGCTAAGGAAAACCAATATAATATTATCCTGTTCAATTTACAAAGTATTTCTATTCATGCTCTGAACGCCCAGGCATCTGCTGATTTTTTCTATGAACAGACCCTGAGAAATCAACAAAAGCTTACCGATAAGTCTATCGAAATAACCCGGCTGTATGCTGTAAAAACAGAGTTTTATCTGGCTTCAGGAAACTTTATTGAGGAGCTGAATAAATGTATACAAACCACAGGAGGTGACTTTATTGTTATGGGAATGGCTGAAAAAACCCTTGAACAGAGGCTTTTGGGAAACAATGTAATCAAGGCCATTCACAGAGTAAAAAAACCGATATTGATTATCCCAGGCCATATAGAATATACAGGAATCCGAAAGATTCTCTTTGCCTACGACACGCATAAATCTATCACCTGGTCTGCCATGAATGACATTTATTCTTTCATCCATGAGTTCAATGCTGAAGTTGAGGTATTTAACGTAAGCGAGAGCGTAGAAGATTTTACGGAAGTCATTCTTGATATTGATCTGAATGCCGGCTATGATCTTGATGATATAAAGTACAGCTTCAAGATGATCCAGTCTATTGAAATCATCAAAGCTATTGAAGAGGAAGTGAAACTTACTAATGCGGATATGCTGACGATGGTTCCTTACCGGTATAATCTTGTAGAATCATTCTTCCACCGAAGCAAAACAGCCATCATGGCTTATAAAAACAAAGTTCCATTACTATCAATCCCACTAAACATAGATTAAGGCTCAATCAATAAAAATCACATTTGAATTATCCTTTTTTGCCTTTTTAAGGGGTTAAATTTTACGCTTAATCTTGTTAACAGGACCGGAAATTGCTTTCCGGTCCTGTTTTTTATTATAAGGTAACAACTACTTTTCCGGCTACACGATTGGTCTCCACTTCAAGATGGGCTTTCCTGATCTCTTTAAACGGAAATGTTTTATAAACAGCAGGTTTTAAGATTCCGGCAGCCAATAACCCCGCAATTGCCTGTATGGTTTCCTGTTTAGATTGAACCATCATGAACTCAATAATTACAGCTTTCTGACTGGCCTTATCTTTCACTTCTTCAGGAATTTCCGGTGATGGAAGGGTTACAATAATTCCATTTTCATGTACAATATCTACAGAATTCAATAAGGTTTCCCCCTGAATAGTATCTATAACAATATCAGCATCCTGCACTTTGTCTTTAATATTTTCGGTAGTATAATCAATGTGTTCATCCGCGCCTAACGAAAGGACAAAATCTTTGTTTTTACCTGAAGAAACTCCTATCACATAAGCTCCGAAATGTTTGGCAATCTGAACAGCAAAATGTCCTACTCCTCCCGAAGCAGCATGAATGACTACTTTATCCCCTTTTTTAATGTGAGCAACATCTGCCAATGCCTGATATGCGGTAACTGCTGCCATTGAGGCTGCCGCAGCCTGTGAATGAGTAATGCCCTGAGGCTTTAATGCCAAATGCGAGGCCGGCGCTGCTACATATTCTGCATAGGCCTTTCCGTTACCAAAGAAATTGACCATTCCAAAAACTTCATCACCTGCTTTGAAATCAGTTACATTCTTTCCGGTTTCCACAACTTCCCCTGAAATATCCCAGCCTAAGATAACAGGTCGGCTCTCTTCAAAGATCCAGTTTAAAACGCCTTCGTATGCTCTTGCTTTAACATCCACCGGATTGATGCTTACCGATATCACTTTTATCAGGACCTCATCATCACCTATTGTTGGTTTTTCTATTTCTGTGAACTGAAGATTTTCTACATTTCCTGCTTCGTTTATAATAACAGCTTTCATATTTTTATTTTTTAAATTATAGAGCAAATGTAATCTGATCGTATCTTTACGACAAGTATGTACTTTTTTGTAACCTACATACTTAAAACATACTATTATTGATTATCAATACATTAAAAAAATGTTAAAAATAAAAAAAGTAACCAATGAACCATCCTGCCCTGTTGATTATGCTTTCAAACGTATTGGCGGAAAGTATAAAGGCCGGATCTTATGGTACCTTCATACCAAAAATGTGATGCGTTATGGCGAACTGAGAAAAGCGTTATCAGACATCACCCCAAAAATGCTGACCCAAACGGTACGGGAACTGGAAGATGACGGACTTATTCATCGAAAAGTTTACCATGAGGTTCCTCCAAAAGTGGAATATTCTTTAACCGAGACAGGCCTTGAACTGATTCCTTTTATCGATTACCTGAAACAGTGGGGTGAGGCTCAGATAGAAAAAGAAAATAAAATCAAAAGCTTGATTTAAACAACAAACAGGCTTCATAGCCTACTATTCTATTTTCTCACTTCCGTTATGATGATTTTATATCAGATACGGATTTTATTTAAGTGGGTACAATTAACATTTAGAATATAAAGCAAATCATTAAAACACTATCCAGGATACTTAGCATTCTGCTTTTTCGTAGTTTTGCTAAATAAAATAACCATTTTTGAAAAATGATAATACCTCTGGTAAAATAAAGGCACAGGCCCTGTTAACATCAGAGATATTATAATTGAGTAAAAAAAATGAACACTTTAATTACAGATTTTAATGAGTACACAAGATTTTGCAAAAGCCATGGAAGGTTGCAGTATTACAACCGGTATTGTTCGTTATAATGATTTATGTTACCTTTCAATAGTTGATAATGAGCAGTTAAAAGATGGCCACAAACATACATACGATACAGAAATTGATAGGGGCGTTTGGGGGTGTGACCGCTTAAACTGGGTTGTAGTTTCAGAAGCAGTAATACATTATCCCGAAGAAAAATGCATCAGACTTGGCGAATATGGGCAGATAGAAACATCAGGAGGCGGAGAAATTACAACTGAAAAAGAAATCACGGCAAATGGTGGTCCGCAAAAAAGAGGTCCTCTAAGAGAAGTAAATGCTATTGACGGTAAGGCTTATGCGGTTGGCACATGTCGCCAGGTTTATGTGAGAACCGATAAAAATCAATGGAAGTGTTTAGATACAACAGCACAGGTTTATGAAAAGAATGAAGAAAAATATGACAAGTGTTTTGAGTCTGTAGCTGGGTTTTCAGATGATGAAGTATATTGTGCTGGTTGGGAAGGTGATCTTTGGAGGTATGATGGTGAGCAATTCAGAAAAATAGACCTAGGAATTAAAAATCATTTAACAAAAATAAGAACGGCCAGCGATGGTCTTATCTATGGATGTGGCATGGCCGGAATTATAATTAAAGGGCGTGGAAACCAATGGGAAGTCATTGAAACAGAGCATGAAGACCTTTGGGGAATTATAGAATTTAATAATACCATCTATGTTTCAAGTTTATATGCTGTGTATAAATTAGTAGATAAAGAATTGATTCCCATTGATTTTGGAAATGATATTGAACCAGGCTCCTGTTATCATTTATCTGCGGCCGATGGAATCATGTGGTCTATTGGTGGAAAAGATGTTCTAGAATTTGACGGAAACCGTTGGAAAAGAATATTAAAACTGGAATAATAACTTTAATATAACAGATTATACAGTAAGTTCAGCTTTTCATCAGGGGCTATTGATTAATCTTTTAATTTCTTAATATTTTAATACATTTGTTATAAAACATATTCCAAATGAATTTTGAACAGGTTAATTTACACCTTGAAGCTTATAAAGAACATAACCAGATTCTGGATGCAGCCAAATATTTAATTCACTCTTTTAATCTGGAACATGAGAATTTTGCAGGTTTTGGATTCAGGGAGGAACTTTCTCCTACTTCGATGCTTCTTACTGCAGAAGGAGAACTTGGAGGGCCTCAAACCGTAATGATTCCCAGAAATTTATTTGATTTTGATCTGAACCTTGTTCTGAACATGGTAGCCCACGAAATGCTTCATGTACGGCAAAAAGCGCCGGGACAAGTAATTGAAGACAAAAATGAAAGAGAATTCCAGGCTTACTATGAAATGCTTTTTCATAAAGTCTTTCCACAGGTTCCTGACGTTTCCGACTTTCATAAAAAATTCTTCGGCGGAAAAGCCCTGGAATATTATAAAAGAATGGGTGAAGGTTCAGAATTACAACAAAAATATGCAGAACAGAAAACAGAAGTAGAACATTTAATTAGTACATTACCATGAACATAAAACCGGACATAACCTGGGCAGATTTTGAAAAAATAGACATCAGATGCGGAACAATTATTTCGGTAAATGATTTTGAAAAAGCAAGAAACCCATCCTACCAATTGGAAATAGACTTTGGCGACCTTGGAATCAGAAAATCATCTGCGCAAATCACTTCCCTCTATAAGAAAGAAGAATTGATAGGAAAACAGATTTTAGCCGTGGTTAACTTCCCTAAAAAGCAGATTGCCAATTTCTTCAGTGAATGCCTGGTCTTAGGATTATATGGAGAAGACAAAAAAGATGTTACTCTTTTAACCCCTTCATTACCCACAAAAAACGGAATGCAGGTGGGTTAATTCACATAAAAAAACCTTATAGGCACTGAGCTCCTATAAGGTTTACCATTATTTAACTGATTATTGGATTACTGATGTAATGTTTTGGTTCCCAGATTAGTAACCTGTCCGAAAACTACTGATACATTTCCTGTATTCTCATCTACATATCCGGTGCTGTTATCTGCATCATAAGAAACCGTATAATTTCCTTGCGGAAGCCCAGAAAACATATAAAACCCATCCGGGTTAGGAATTGCAGTCGCTAAAGTATCTGTTGCAGTAATAGCATGTACGACAGCTTTTGCCGCCTGAGGCTGTACATAACCTTTAATCTGTCCGTTTGTCAGTTCGGAAAACGTTCTGATTACAGGTTTTAAAATATAAGACCCGTTTCCTGTTTTTACAATAGATTTTCCGGCATCAAAATCTATCCATACATTATAGGCTCCGTTGCTCACCAAAGTCTGATGCCAGTTAAACCTTAATCCGCTTTGTTCACCTGATGGCGTCTGCAACGGATACGTTACTCCATTTGAAACCAGGCTGTTATTAGGGCCAAGGATCATTCTCATTTGGGAAACATTTCCTTCAGGAAGTGTGGCCTGTCCTAAGGCAACGTCTGCTCCGTTTTTAAAATCAAGAAGGTTATAAATGCCCGGTTTAGGAAAGTTAAGCGGAACCCAACCTCCGTTAACGCCGATTTCAATTTTTTGAATATCGATATTAACAGCGCTATAAGCTGCAGGCCCATCCGTGAGCCTTACATTAACTGTAGCGGTACCCTTATCCTCTGAATCATTACATGATGCCATAAATAATAATGAAATACCACTTCCCATAATGAATAACTTTTTCATAAGAATAAATTTGATGTATAATAAAAAACGTTTTGGATAATTGATTTATTATGTCATATATTTCAGTTATAAAAAAGCAAAAAATGATCCAAAATATTCCATTAGAAAAAGTCTTATTCCTTGATATTGAAACTGTTCCACAGGCAGACTCCTGGAATGATTTATCTGAAACCGAACAGCACCTTTGGGACAAAAAAACAAAATTCCAGAGAAAGGAAGATGTTTCGGCAGCAGAATTTTATGAGCGTGCGGGAATTATGGCAGAATTCGGCAAAATCATCTGCATCACCATCGGGATGGTTGAAAAAAATGATACCTTAAAGATCAAAAGTTTCTCCGGGCACGATGAAAAAAAGATGCTTCAGGAATTTGGAGAAATCTTCAACAGCCCAAGATTATACAACGTTATTCTATGCGCCCATAACGGAAAAGAATTTGATTTCCCGTGGATTGCACGAAGATACCTCATCAATGGGATGCAACCTCCAGCACCATTTCAGATGTTTGGAAAAAAGCCCTGGGAAATTCCTCATATAGATACTATGGAGCTATGGAAATTCGGAGATTATAAAAGTTTTGTATCACTGGAATTATTGGCTCATGTCTTTGGTATTCCCACTCCGAAGGATGATATTGACGGCTCAATGGTTTCATCAATTTACTACATAGAAAAAGACTTGCAGCGAATTGTTGACTATTGTGAAAAAGATGTCTTAACTTTGGCAAATATTTTCCGACGCATGCGTCAGGAAGATTTGTTGAAAAGGAATATCAATTTAGATTAAAAAATGAAATTTACAGACGATCAAATTGCAGACATTGGTGAAGAAATCATCAGCGTGCTGAAAACCGTATATGATCCCGAAATTCCGGTAGATATTTACGAATTAGGGCTAATTTATGATGTACAGATCTCCGATGATGCTGACGTAAAAATTATAATGACTCTTACCACTCCCAACTGCCCTGTAGCGGAAACCCTGCCTCAGGAAGTAAAGGATAAAGTAGGCGAAGTGGAACATGTAAAAAGTGTTGACCTCGAACTGACCTTTGAACCGAGCTGGAATAAGGATATGATGAGCGAAGAAGCGAAATTTGAATTGGGAATGCTATAAATTAAGCATTGTCTATACAAATACAATGCATATTACGACAACCGAGTAAAGTAATATGAAATTTGAAATACAAAGAAAGGATGTCAGCGTATGACATCCTTTCTTTGTATCACTAAAATCCTGACTGGATTATTTTATAGTTCTTTTGCAATTTCTTTTCCCTCTCTCCTGCTCCATTCACTCCATGAGCCTACATACAGATTAGGAATTTTAAACCCTGCATGCGCTAATGCCAAAATAGTATGACATGCGGTAACTCCTGAACCACAGTGAATAATCAAATTTTCAGGTTTATTTTGTAATAATTGGGTATATTTTTCTTTTAAAGTTTCCGGACTAAGGAACAACCCATCTTCATCCAGATTTTCAGAAAAAGGGATATTAATGGCTCCCGGAATATGTCCGGCTACCAGGTCAATAGGTTCAGATTCCCCTCTGTACCGGTAAGCATCTCTTACATCAATCACTGTAGAAGAGTTGCTTTTTAATTCGTTTTCAACTTCTTCAAGATTTGAAACAGGTAGCTTCCAATTTTCTTTTTTAATCAATGGAGCCTTCCCAAATGCTTCTTCTCCTGACGAAAAATCCATATTACTCTTTTCCGCAGCCTGTATTCCGCCATCAAGAACCTGTACATTTTCAAACCCGAATGATCTCAGCATCCACCATGCTCTCGCGGCCGCATTTGAACCATTCTTATCATCATAGATAACAATATGGGAATTTTCAGTGATCCCGAGATTGGAAACTGTGTATGCAAATTTTTCCGGAGCCGGAAGCGGGTGCCTTCCTCCAAAGGCTGCATTTTCACCTATTTCAGCAAGATCTTTATCCAGATCAATAAATCTTGCTCCTTTAATATGCTTTTCAAGATAGTTTTGTATGGCATCTTTTCCTGTCCTTGCATCAAGAATGATAAGGTTTTCTGTAGAAATATTTTTTAATTCAGATGGTGAAATGATTGGAGACATGGTGATGATTTTGGGTTAATATTTATTTAATTGGGCCTAAGCCTGCTTGATTTTAATATAGTAAAGCGGGTTTAAGCCCGCTCCTATTAATATTTTTTGATTTCGCGCAGATCACACTGGTTTTGCAAATCTTAATTTTCCGGTTTCTTATCTTCATAATTTGCTAAACCTGAGATATTTAAACCATTTTAAAAATGAAAAATATCCTTAGCTTTGTTGTAAGAACTTTCAAAGTTTAAAAGATTCAGTTTATGCTCTGCTTTTTCAACACTCATAAAGTTAATCACCTGTTCTGTAGGCATATTACCTACCAGATCATCTTTAGCCATAGGACATCCGCCTATTCCTTTGATGGCACTGTCAAACCTTCTGCAACCTTTGTCATAAGCTGCTTTCAGTTTTGAATAGGATTCTTCATAACGGTTATGAAAGTGTCCGCCGAAATTAATTTCAGGGTATTTTGAAGGAATTTTTTCGAATAAAAGGGCGATAGTTTCCGGTGTTGCCACTCCTGTTGTATCAGAAAGAAGAATATCTTTCACTCCGATATCCGAGAATCTTTGAGCCCATTGATCCACATCTTCCCACTTCCACATTTCACCATACGGGTTTCCAAAAGCCATTGAGAAATAAATATTCAGCTGTTTTCCTTCACTTTTTACCAGTTCAAGCATTTTAATGATCTCATCAAAAGCTTCTTCCTGGCTCTTATTGGTATTTCTGTGCTGAAAAGTCTCAGAAATAGAGAAAGGAAATCCCAGAATATCCACAGACTGATGTTTTAATGCTTTTTCAGCTCCCCTGTAGTTTCCAATAATGGCAGAAACTTTAGTTTTAGAACGTGATTTATCAATATTTTCAGCCACTTCATCAGAGTCTGCCATCTGCGGAATTGCTTTTGGGGAAACAAAACTCAGACAGTCCAATACGTCAAAACCAACATCCATTAAGGAGTTAATATAATCTATTTTTTTATCAGTAGGGATAAACTCTCCCCATCCCTGCATTGCGTCTCTAGGACATTCGGTAAGAAACATTTTTACTTTTTGATTTTCTCAAATATAATAAAACTAAACTATTTGATACAGTGTACATACAAATCTAACATTATTTTGATTTCCAAAGTTTTATATTCCATTTATAATTTCAATAACTGATATTCAGCCGCAAATAATGTATTCTGAGCATCAAATTTGCTAACTTTGTTAAAATTTATGATAAATCTGATGAGTACAATAGAATTCAATCCTTTATGGAAAGAGAAATTACTGAACCGTTTTCTTAGTTATGTAAAAATATATTCAACCAGCGATGCTGAGAGTGAGACTACTCCTTCTACAGACCGTCAATGGGATATTGCCAACTACATTACTGAAGAACTGAAAACTATCGGTTTAGAAGATGTTTCAATTGATGAGCACGGTTATATTATGGGCTATGTTCCTTCTAACCTTGAAAATGATGACAGACCAACGATTGGATTCATTTCTCATTATGATACTTCGCCGGACTTCAGCGGGGAAAATGTAAAACCTCAGGTTTGGGAAAATTATGACGGAAATGATCTATTACTGAACCAGACTACAGGGTTCACTTTATCTCCTTCAAGATTTGAAAGCCTAAAAAAATATATCGGGCAAACATTAATTACTACGGACGGCAATACTCTTCTAGGGGCTGATGATAAGGCTGGTTGTGCAGAAATTGTGACCGCTGCAGAATATCTTATCGCTCATCCAGAAATTAAACACGGACGAATTGCTGTTGGATTTACTCCTGATGAAGAAATCGGAAGAGGTGCACATAAGTTTGATGTTGCCAAATTCGGTGCTGAATGGGCCTATACAATGGACGGCGGAGAAGTTGGAGAGCTTGAATACGAGAACTTTAACGCTGCCGGAGCGGTAGTGAAAATCCACGGGTTAAGCGTACACCCCGGTTATGCTTATGGAAAAATGATTAATGCGGCTTTACTGGCTGCTGAATTCGCTCAGATCTTACCGGCTAATGAAACACCTGCAACCACTAAAGGTTTTGAAGGATTTTACCATCTAATGGATATTACGGCTGATATTTCTGAGGCAAAACTCCAATACATTATCCGTGATCACGATGCCGATAAGTTTGAAGCAAGAAAGAGATTCCTGGAAGAGAAAGTAGCTGAATTTAACCAAAAACATGGTGAAGGAACAGCAGAAGTGGAGATCAAGGAACAATACAGAAACATGAAACAGCAGTTTGAAGGCAAAATGCACATTGTAGATCTTGCTGCCAAAGCAATGACTGAGGCAGGTATTGAACCTAAGATCAAAGCTATCAGGGGTGGTACAGACGGTGCCCAGCTTTCTTATATGGGACTTCCTTGTCCTAATATCTTCGCAGGAGGAATCAACTTCCACGGTCCCTATGAATATGTAGCGTTGGAAAGTATGGAAAAAGCTACAGAAGTAATTATTAATATTGTAAAAGCTTAATAAGATGAAAAAACTCTTAGCATTAGCCTTCATATTATCTTTTGCTTTCGGAAATGCCCAGGTATCTGCTTTCCAGAAGGCTGATTCCAAATATGAAAGAAAGAAACAAGCATTGTATAACAAATACCCTAAGCCTAACGATCTGAGAACTAAGCTAGAGTGGCTTCTTACGGAAGACAAAATAACATCCTATAAAAATGCTCTTGAGAAAATTTCTGAAGATGATAAGAAAGTACTAGCCAATGACCCTCCTGTAAAAACTAAACTGACAAAAGAAGCGGAATATGAGGCTGGAAAAGCAGCGTTTCAAAAGTTATTGCAAGGAGCCGTTGATCTTGCTTTCTTAAATTATGCTTCGGATTCTTATAAAGCCACATTAAGTTTTATAATAGACTCTAAAGGAAATGCTCTCGAAGCTCAGGCCAAAGGAAATAATGAAGATGTAAATGCATTTATTGAGGCAGCTTTTTACCGCATTAGGGAGAAAGGCAAATGGAAGCCTGCTGAAGTGAACGGGAAACCGGTATCTTCTACAGTTTCCATTCCGTTAGTATTAAGTTTTAAAAAATAACACAACCAACCCGCTTTAACAGCGGGTTTTTCTTTTCCTCATTTCCCGGCTTCCATTTTTATTCATCCAAAACCGTATTCTCGTCAAAGTATCTCTGCCACTCATCAAATAAAATTTCCACTCATATTTCAGATTTGTTGTTTTGCATCAAATTTTAAAAGTAATCAATTTATGAAACAACAATTTTTAGCATTCTGCTCTTTGTTACTATGCATCACTTGTTCTATGGAGACTCAGGCTCAGCAAACTTCACCGCTTCACATAGGCATAAAGGGCGGTGCAAATTTTACAAAAACCTCAACGGAGTCTTCTTCCTTGGAAGGAAAATACGGTTTCGGCTATCAGGCAGGGGTAATGGCAAGGTTGGATATTGGAAGCCTGTATGTACAAGGAGATGCTTTATTCAACAAAAGAAAGACCTCTTACGAAGCAAAAGACCTAGGATCTGCAAAGCTAACCTGGAATGCCATTGATATTCCCGTAGTCATTGGATACAAATTCATTAAAACTGATGATTTTAATGTAAGAGCATTTGCCGGAGGTGTTTACAGCTATGCTTTCAACAATAAATTATCGGTTTCTGAATCGCTGCAGGAAGGTTTTAATAAGTTTGACAAGTCCAATATAGGAGTTACTGGAGGAATAGGAGTGGATTATAAAAACTTCACGGTAGATCTCAGATATGAACACGGGCTATCCAGCATCAGTAAGGAATTTAAATCCAAACCCCACAGCTTTAGCCTTGGGATAGGTTATTTCCTGTTCTAAAAAACTTAAATTATATTTACCATTAGAAACTGTTTTCCCTGCAGTTTCTAATTTTTTTATCAACCTATTTCCAATTCTATGACAAAATCTTTTATCTTAAAAGAATATATATTTACTTTTATTTTCTGGCTTGTATTAGCGATTGTATTGTGGTTTAATTTCCAGAGCACAACAGATATTTATCTTGCGATGACCCAGGCTGCGATAATTGCAGCATTTTCGTTTACATTTACTCACTTTTTAACCAATAAGCTTCTGCCGAAAGCACTTCGGGAAAAGAAAATGAAACGGTTTCTGATACAGTTGATACTGTTGATTTTCATGCTTAGCCTGGTTTTCTCTGTTATATTCACTTATCTTGAAGTTGAGCCCAAAGATGAGCTTCCGGAAAACTTCAGAGACCATTTACCTTTTTTGTGGAAGGGCTTTTATATGTCTCTGCCTGCCTCATTTCTAATCAACGGAGCAGCATGTGGTGTAAAATTCTATAATGAACATGGAAGAATAGAGCGTGATCATATTCTCCTTCAGCAGGCTCATCTTGAAAACCAGCTCAAGCTTCTGCAGGATCAGATCAACCCACATGTGGTATTTAATATCCTGAACCATATTCATATTCTGATGAAAACGGATATCCAGCTTGCTGATTTTTTACTGATGAAATTTTCAGATATTCTCCGGTATCAGCTTTATCATTGCAATCAGCCACTGGTTCCTTTGGGTAAAGAAATTGAATATCTCCAAAACCTTGTTGAGGTAGAAAAACTCAGGTGGGGAAACGAACTGGATGTAAAAGCCCAATGGCAAATTGATAACAAAAAAGCTTCTATTGCTCCATTACTTTTGGTTCCTTTTATAGAAAATGCTTTCAAATACGTGTGCAGACTTCCCGGGCAAACCGGTTATGTTAAAATCTTCTGCAAGGAAGAAAACAATAACTTTTTCTTTTATGTTGAAAACTCCTATTCAGAAATAGCTGTTCATAAAAAGAAGGATGGAGGAATTGGGCTTCAAAATGTAAAAAAACGCCTGAAATTGCAATATCCTGATGCTTATGACCTTAAAATTGAATCTGATAACCTTGTCTATAAAGTGACCCTAACCTTAAAACTGTCTGAAAATGAGTAATAATATCCCTAAAATGAAATGCCTGATCGTAGATGATGAGCCTTTGGCCAGATTCCACCTTAAGGAGCTGGCAAACCAAATTGATTTTTTATCTGTAGAAGAAACCTGCGCTACAGCTCTGGAAGCAGATGCCAGGGTAAAGGAAAGCGAAATAGATCTTCTTTTCCTGGATATTAATATGCCCTATCTGAATGGTATCGATTTCCTGGAGCAGCTTGAAAATCCTCCTTTATGTATCTTAACAACAGCTTATTCTGAATACGCTCTGGAAGGATTCCGGCTTCAGGTGGTGGATTATCTTTTAAAGCCAATTGCCTTTAACCGTTTTTATCAGGCTGTGAATAAAGCCCAGCAGCAGTTTATCATCAATGAAAAATTAAAGAAAAATACCCCTTTGGATGATCCATTTCTGTACGTAAGACAATCTGACACCTTTATTAAAGTCTCCTGGGTGGATATTTTATATATTGAGAGCATGCAGAACTATACCAAGCTGCATTTTAAGGATAAGTCCCTTGTTATTCATCAGACTATGAAAGCGATTGAAGAATCTTTGCCTTCCGAACATTTTTTCAGGATTCATAAGTCGTTTTTAATCAATATCATTCATATTGATATGATTTCGGGCGGCCGTTTGTTTATCAATAAAACAGAACTTCCTATTTCCCGTACCCGAAAAGAAGAATTGCTCAATCAGGTGGTATATAAGAAGCTTATTAGTAAATAAATGAGAAGGCCGGAAGGTGTTGGGGGAATTATTCAGATTAAAAAATAGAACAAATAACTACATCCGGCCTCATTTCTCATATTTTAAGGCAGGTTCCAGCGCAAGGATACTGCTGCATAAAATGTACTGGAAAACTTAGGATCTGCAATGTTTTTATCTTTAAAAATGCTCTTGATCTTGCGCTCACTTTCTGTGAAACTTCTCACCAGGGTTGATCCTCCCGTAATGCCAATACTCAGCTTATCATTGACCTTTATTTCCGGCCGGAGACCTGCTGTAATCTGCTGATAACCAAACATAATAGATTCTCCGTTTTTATTCCTTTCTACGGTCATTCCGCTGAGGTTAACCACTGCTTTCAAGGTAAAAACGTCTGTGAACTGATAGCCAACTTCTGCACCTTCCGGGAAATTGATCCTGAATTTCACCTTTCCATTGGTTTTCCAGTCGAAATAGACCCATGGCAAAACCATTGGAACTCCAAATGCTGTAGTAAGCACCGGACCTACTCCCAAAGCAAGATTAGGATTAAAATGCCTGATAAATACGATCCCTCCCTGGCCCAGAACATCATCAAAGCTTATCTTTTCCATATCTGTGTATACACCAACTGAAGCCATCATCATTATACTCCATTTCTTTCCTAGAGGTCTTACATGCTGCAATCCGACCTGGGCGTTCAGCATCTGATCCGGAAATAAAGGTGTTTCGTAATTCTTGTGAGACATTTTTGCGTAAGATCCGCTCAGGAGCATAGACCATGCACTTACCTTACCTTCTTTATCTTTTTTTACAGATAACGGAATACTCAGATTAAGGTCTACCCTTTTAAAATCACTTTTGGAATTTGTCTTTACGCTGTCTTCCGGACGGATATAATTAGAAGCTGGAATATATTCTGTTTTAAGTTCGGCAGAGATTCCCGACTGTGCATTTACCCAATATCCTAACGGCAGCAGACAGCATAAAGCCGTCAAAAGGTTTCTTTTCATATTCTAAATTTTATGCAAAGAGAGCCTTTTGGTTATTTTCTACAAAAATTACTTGATTAAGTGCCTGAATAGTGTGACCAATAGAAGCAACGAAAGGATAAAGCTCAATGGGCACGAAGTCAGATTAGGCAATATGGAAGTTACGATTAGTTTATTGAATTACTGATTAAACAACAGATTTCTGCATCACCGCTTTCTTATCCTTAATTATCTGATATGCAAACCATACAGCAATTAAGCTCATTCCGGCACGGGTTATCACCATTGGCATAATAGAATCTGCTTCTAAAAGACCTAGTAATCCCGACATTAAAAAGGTAACTATCAACTGTAAGAATCCAAAAAGTGCTGCAGCTGTACCTCTCCCTTCTTTAAAAGGAGACAACGCATGTGCTGAAGTAAGAGGAAACAATATTCCAATAGCCAGCAGTGATAGATACAGCATCCCTATTTCCAATACCATAGAAAAATTTTCTGCAGCTATCAAAATATGAAGAGTACATACCACCAGAAGTATTAAAGTTGCGACAAATAAAAGAGTTGAATTGCTCATTCTCTTGATTAGCCTTGGCGTAATATAAGCCGCTGTGATGAGGGCCAATGAATTGAATGCGAATATAAAGCTGAAAGTCTCACTGGAAAATCCGTGAATTTCCATAAATAAGAACGGGGCATTTGAGATATAGATAATTAATGACGCAAATGCAATACTTCCCACCATTGTACTTTGGATGAATTCTTTATTGGAAATAATCATTTTCAGCTGCTCTTTTAACCCTTTCTCATCTGTTGGCACATCCTCTGGCTGACTGATTTTCGTATTGGTCTCCGGAATATATTTATATACCATGAAGAATGTAATCAATCCCATAATACACAGGAAAGCAAATGAACTGTTCCAACCCCAGTATTTAAGAAATATGCTTCCCATTAAAGGAGCTATAATGGGAGCAATACCACTGATCTGAGATTGTTGTGCAAAAATGGTTACAGATTTCTGTTTATCATAAAGGTCAATAATAACAGCTCTTCCGATCACAATCCCCGCGCTTCCTCCAAATGCCTGTAAGAAACGCATGCTCCATAAAACGTAAATATCTGAAGTAAAATAAATAGCTGCTGCACCTATGATAAAAAGGAAAAGACCACAGTACAGCATGGGTTTACGTCCTGTTCTGTCTGATAAGGGGCCCCATAATAACTGTCCGAGTGCAAATCCGGCAAAGAAAACCGAGATAGAAATCTGAATATGTCCGATATCCGTTTTAAAAATTTCGGCCATGCTTGGAAAAGCAGGAAGATAAAGATCTATACTCAATGATTCCAACGTGTTGAGCAGCGCTAAAATAAACACTACAATACTTAACTTCTTCATAAACTTAAGCCTTCACAGGCGATTTTTTTCAGGATGCAAAATTGCCTTAAAAAGCAAAATATTACAATAAAAGAACTGGAGAAAGTATAGGACAAATTGGGGGTTAAAGCGTAGAAATAAATAAATATTGCTTATTTATATACATCAAAACTGTAAATAATGAAGATTATCACTTTTCATTATTCTTAAAAGATTCGGGAGTTTGGCCTGTATGTTTCTTGAAAAACCTTGAAAAATATGAAGCATCGTTAAAACCAAGCTTAAAAGCGATCTCCTTCACTGTGAGTGCTCCAAAACTCAGTTCTCTTTTAGCTTCCAGGATAAGGCGCTGGGAAATCATCTTTTTTATTGTTGTTCCTCTCAAAAGGCGTACAATATCATTCAGGTGATGGCTGCTTATCTTTAATTTTTCGGCATAGAATCCTGTCTCCTTATGTGTTATATAGTGTTTCTCAATAAGTCCTACCAGGTCATGAATGCGTTGACGGTCATTCAATAAAGGTTCTTGAGGATTAATCTGTTCTCCTATAATAATACAAAATGCTTTAAGATAAGCCTTCAAGAGTTCAGTTCTCGATGCTGCATTATATTCCTGTTCCATCAATGACAGGATCGTACTACAGGTTTGTTTATTTTTAGGATCTAAGAAAAACGGAAGTACTCCTCCAGTAAGTACAGATTCTATATCACAGGCTTCGTTGAAAATTTCCCGGCTTATTGCCATAGCATATCCTTCCTCTCCCTCTATTTTCATATTGAATGCCTGTCCCGGTGCTATGATACATATCTGATTATTCTCAAGCTTATAGCTTTCAAAATCCAATTCTAAATGACTTTTTTCATGTACTTCCATGAACCAGATAATTTCAAAAAAATTATGCCTGTGAACATCATGAAAATTCTCAGGGCCTGCTGCACTCAGTGTACTCATCTGAAATTCCTCAGAGGTAAGGTGGTGCGTTGGTATTTCTTTTTCTTGTATAATCATCCCTGTTTTTTTAAAATAATAAAGCTATAAACAAAAACCACAGCAAAAAAAATGCTGCGGTTTTCTACAATATTTAAAATTAAATATAATTTTATCCTTTTTGATTTCCCAAGAAGGCATCCCAACCCTGGGCGGTAAGAGCCACCAATTGGTTAGACCCTCTCGCCACCATAAAGTTTCCTTCTTCTTTGTCTACTGCATGTCCTATAATAGTAAAATCAGGATGGTTTTTAATTTTATCAAAATCATTTGGTGAAATTGTAAATAGTAATTCATAATCTTCACCACCGCTTAATGCTGTCATTACAGGATTAAGGTTCATTTCATCTGCCGTGGAAATTGTAAGACTGTCTAATGGAATTTTTTCTTCATATAATCTGAACCCTACTTTAGACTGATCTGAAAGATGAAGAATTTCAGAAGCCAGACCGTCAGAAATATCAATCATGGAAGTTGGTTTAATTTCCAATTGCTCTAAAATCTTTTTAACGTCTGTTCTAGCTTCAGGTTTCAATTGTCTCTCCAGGATATAATCGTAGCCTTCCATTTCCGGTTGCATATTCGGATCAGCAAGGTAAACGGCATGTTCCCTTTCCAAAATCTGAAGTCCCATATATGCACCACCCAAATCTCCTGTTACCACAAGAAGATCATTAGGTTTTGCACCACTTCTCTTTACAATATTTTCGTCAGCTTCAATTCCTACAGCCGTAATGCTCATGACCAATCCGGAATTGGAGCTGGTAGTGTCTCCACCTATTAGATCTACTTTATATCTTGTACACGCTGCCTGGATCCCTGCATAGATTTCTTCAAGCGCTTCTACCGGAAAACGGTTGGAAACAGCCAAAGAAACCAAAATTTGTGTAGGAACTGCATTCATAGCAGCAATGTCACTTAGGTTAACCACTACAGCTTTATAACCTAAATGCTTCAGTGGAACATAGCCTAAATTAAAATGTACTCCTTCTGCCAGGACATCCGTGGTAAGAACTACTTTTTTATTGTCAGGGTTAATCACTGCCGCATCATCTCCTACTCCAAGTTCCGAAGATTCATTGGATAATGGAAAATACTGCGTCAAATGCTTAATAAGACCAAATTCTCCTAGTTTTGAAATGGGCGTCAGCTCCTGTGATTTATCTTCAAACATAAAAATTTATTTATCAATGATAACTGATAGGCGATAATTGATAATTTTACTTCTATCCTTTTTTCAGAGCATCAATTATCATTCATCATTTATATATTAAATTCTGCCGGGTCAATATTATGTGGATGGAAAGGAAGCTTTTTAAAATCTTCTTTAGACAGTACCACTGTTTCCGGGCTCTTGTATTTGTTCATGGCTTCCACCACATCATCTGGCGGAGTCGTCATTTTTCTCAGCATCATATCAATCCAAACACCAGTAGCTTCGGAGGTAGCACAGTGTACCCCATCCGGAGTATAGAATTTGTGAAGAAAACGGTAGATGGATGAATCATCAGAACATCCGTCAATTTCTACACTCACAATAACCGTCTGATCGGCATAGATCTCCTTGAAGAAAGAATATCTTTCGTGCAGGATCACAGGACCAATTCCCCATCTGCTTAATTGGGTAACACCCATTTTTTCCTTAGTCATAAAAGCCATTCTGGCTTGCGCACAATATTGTACATATGATGAATTGGCCAGGTGCTTATTAGCATCAAGATCGCTCCAACGCACTTCAAATTTATGGTAGAAAATCATACTGAAATCGTTTTTGGTATAATAAAAAATTATAATCTTCAAAAATACTCAAATAAGATGGTTTATAAAAATTGTACTTTTGAAAAAATAATCTTCAGCATAGGATTACATACACATGAAACAGATCATTATTATCGGAGGCGGTGCTGCCGGCTTTTTCTGCGCATCCAACCTTGACGAAAAGAAATATAAAATTACCATATTGGAACAGAACTCGGATGTGCTTCAGAAAGTTAAGATCTCCGGAGGAGGGCGGTGCAATGTTACCCACGCCTGCTTTGATCCAAGAGAACTGGTCCGGTTCTATCCCCGCGGAAACAAGGAATTATTGAGTGTATTCACCAAATTTCAGCCGGGAGACACCATGGAATGGTTCGATCAGCGTAATGTTCCTTTAAAAATAGAAAATGATAACAGGACTTTTCCTGAAAGCAATTCCTCACAGACCATTATCAATACCTTTTTGAATGAAGTTCAAAAGAAAAATGTGGTTGTACAAACAAAATGCAGTGTAAAAGAGATTGAAAGGCAGAATGAAAAATATTTTGTAAAGACCAATTCAGGAGATTTTGAGGCAGATTATATTGTCTATACTACCGGAAGTTCGCCAAAATCATTAAAAATTATAGAAAATCTGGGCCATAAGATTGTTGATCTTGTTCCTTCTCTTTTTACATTTAATATTAAAGATGATCTTTTAAAAGATCTTCCCGGAACCAGTTTTGAAAATGCAGGGATTTCGATTCCTAAATTAAAGACTGATGAAAGCGGGCCGCTTTTGATTACCCATTGGGGGCTTTCCGGACCGGCTGTCCTGAAAATTTCTGCATGGGAAGCTATCAGTCTTGCCAAACTTAAATACAATTTTGAAATTGAGGTTAATTTTGTTTCTGTTGCTACAGAGGAGGCAGAAGAGATATTTCAGAACTTCAAACAGAGCAATCCTAAAAAAACTATAGGACAATCAAAGATTTTTGATATTACAAACAGGTTCTGGCAGAAAATCCTGGAGATTTCAAAGATAGACCTCAACAAACAGGTTGCCAATATTTCAGGGAAAGAGATGCAGAAAATTCTGGAGAATCTTTGTAAAAAGAAATTTCAGGTTACAGGAAAATCAACATTTAAAGATGAATTTGTAACAGCCGGAGGCGTTGATTTAAAGGAAATTAACTTCAAAAACATGTCTTCAAAACTGCTTCCTAATTTCTATATTGCCGGAGAAGTTTTAAATATAGATGCGGTAACAGGAGGTTTCAATTTTCAGGCGTGCTGGAGTGAGGGCTGGCTGATTGCGCAGGACTTAAACTCGTTGTAACAATGAAAAAAATCTCACTATTACTTTTTCTCATAGGATTTAACTTTGTCTTATCTTAAATACAGACCACAAAAAATCATACTACCCAAGAGACATCCGGAGATCAAAGCTATAAAATCACTGAAAACCAGATGGGATCCGGCAGAATATAAAAAACAACTTATTCGTTCTTATGATAAAGGTCCTTTCATCTTAACTATTGAATAATTAAAGTGTTATCTATCAAAAGAAATATCACGTTTTTCCTAAAAATCCTTTTGGTTATGGGATTTATATATTTCTTTTGGCTAATGTTTTCCATTACTCTGGAGTATATTCCTGTAAATCCCAATATCAGCTTCCTGATGATTAAACAGACTGAAGTGCAACAAAGACCGGAATATCTTTATTTTTTCTATGCTCATGTGTACACCAGCATTTTTGTGCTTCTTTCTGGTTTTTTAGCCATAATCAGAAAGGAATTCGGATTGAAAAATTTCCACACGAATATGGGAAAGGTATATATTCTTCTCATCTTACTTTTGGCTGCACCTTCAGGACTTTATATGGGTTTTTTTGCCAATGGCGGAGCTCTTTCAAAGATTTCATTTGTTATATTGGGCTTTTTATGGTGGTTTTCCACTTTCAAAGCCTATCAGTTAGCCAGGCAAAAAAGATTTAAAGAACACAAACAGTGGATGTGGCGGAGTTTTGCGCTTACATTATCAGCCATCACGTTACGAATGTGGAAAGTTATTATCGTATATTTATTCCATCCCAATCCCATGGACGTTTACCAAATCATTGCATGGCTGGGCTGGATTCCCAATATCCTTATTATTGAGTACTTAATTACAAAAAAACAGATATGAAAACTTTACATTACTCCTTAATTTCCCTGCTTGCAGTTTCTTTGATAAGCTGTAAGAAAGACGGAAAAACGAATGAATCCAATAAAGATTCCTTAACTGCAAAAAAAGACTCCGTTATCATCCCTGAGATTCACAAAGAATATTATGGCGTTTATACGGGTGATTTTGCAGGTATGGAAAAGGTTGTTGATGATGTAGATGGCTCTGAATATGATGAGAATATTTACAAAAAGATCTCCTTAAAGATCAACAGGATCACCAAAGACAGTGTTTACGGGCAAAGCATCGTAAATGGAAACCAGCGCCCTGTAAGAGGAGTTTTTAATGAGACTTCAAAATCCTTTGTGTTAGATGAGCCAGGAAACGATAAAACAGATGGCAGATTCGAGATAAAACTGAATGGAGACAGCTTAACCGGAAAATGGAATGCCTTTAACAAAAAAGCGGTAAAAGCTCCTGTAAAAACTCTCAAACTCATCAAAAAGGACTTTGTTTATAATCCTAACTTTATGCTGGATCCGGATTCAAACCTGGTAGATTGGAATAATCCTAAAGATTTTGTTGAGAAATATACGGATAGCGATGGCAAGACCGAAAGCTATACAACGTCAAAAAACCGGGTGGCTTCTGATGCAGTCTTTAAACTGAATGCCTCTAAACAAAAATTAAGTGAAAAAGACCTTAAAAACCTGAGGAAGCTGGATCTGGAAATTATCAAAAACTCAGTATTTGCCAGACATGGCTATTCCTTTAAAAAAGAAACCTATAGAGATTTTTTCGAACAAACGGATTGGTACATTCCGGTTTCCAATAATGTAGATAATGAACTCTATCCAATGGAAAAGGATAATGTGGCGCTGCTGAACCGCTTCATTAAATATGCTGAGGATAAATATGATAGCTTTGGAAGGTAGCAGAAATTAAAAATCAGAGGTTAAGATTCCTCTTTTGTCACCTTTATAAAAAGATACAGCAGCAGACAGCCTGCTGCATAACACAGAATATCAATCCAGGAAAAAGAGTTTCCAATTACAATATACATCTGGCTTCCTTCCCGGAAGCCTATTTTTTCTGCGATATTAAAATACTGAGCCAACTCTACAAGACAGGAAAAAATTAAAATTCCAAGAATAAGTTTTTCATTATTTACCCTGAAAAAACTCTTTATGAGGGTATAGAGCAGCATGACAACAATAACATCTCCAAGGTATGCTCTTACAAAGAAAATATCTTTTAATTCTGTAGCAATAAGCACTTCAATAAGGAAAATAAAAACGGAAATAAGCAGATATTTCAGGCTAAATTGGAATTTCATGTTGATGTTTTTATTAAAAGTTCAGGCATAAAAAATCGGCATTCACTAAAACACCGATGCTTATTCTGGCAAATATATTATTTCTTTACTTTAATTGTACATCCAGTGGCAACAGTTTTTGTAGTCGTATTTTAGAACAGAAACTTCCGGTAGCAGAGCAGAATAAACTGTACTGAACAGAAAAACAACCAAGGTTTACAATAAATTCTTCAATTCCAAATGTAATAAACAATTGTAAAACAGAAACCTATTCGAATGACTCTCTCCGAAAATAAGAATAATATGAATTATTCTTTTGATAAGCATTAAATCTAATTAATAGATCTTTAGAACAGTATACCATATAAAAACTTAAGTATCTATTTTTTAAAATCTTATCACAATTTATTTTTCACAATCTATAGATTTATTTAAATAATTTTGTATATTTGAGTACAATCAAAACTAATTTATTATGAAAAAATCAAACATTCAAAAAAGAAAATTGACAAAAGATGAATTAAAAACAATTAACGGAGGAAGTGGCCCAACTTGTTTAATGGCCTGTTTTTGTAATATTGATGGGGAGATGACAATAGGGTCTTGTAATTCTAAAGGACAGTGCTGTTAATCATAATCAATAAAAATCAACGTGATCGGAGAAGAATCTTCGATCACTTTTATTAAAAATACAACCAAACTAAATTATTATGAAAAAAACAAACATTCAAAAAAAGAAACTTACTAAGAGAGAAATGAAAACAATTAACGGAGCAGGACCTATCTGCCCGCTGGTATTCAGTTGTTTTGACCGAAATACCGGAGAAGAAGTATATGGAGTCTACGGTATTCAGGATGGGCCTTGCTGTTAATACAGCTTAACCTACACCCAATAATCAAAACAAAATAAAAAAATATGAAAAAAACAATCATTCACAAAAAGAAGCTTACCAAAGCTGAGCTTAAAGAAATAAGCGGTGGCGCCATAGCCAACTGCGCAGAAGATCTATGCAAACTTAGAGGAGTAAGCAGCCATTTCATGATCATCGGTCCCAGAGGCAGAGACGGATATTGCTGTTAATTGTTAACCTATAAAAGAAAAAATGATTGGATTATCCTCCAATCATTTTTTTTATGGCGTTGAGCTTCATTAAAGCTTCAATGGGTGTTAAAGTATTGATATCTATTTTGGTAAGCTCTTCCCGGATATTCTCCAGAACCGGATCATCCAGCTGGAAGAAAGAAAGCTGCATATTTTCTTCGGTTACCCTTTTAATATTCTCTGAAGTTCCTCCCTCCTGGGTTCTGCTTGCCTCCAGAGTTTTAAGGATCTCATTGGCCCTGTTGATTACTTTAGCCGGCATACCCGCCAGTTTAGCCACATGAATACCAAAACTATGCTCACTGCCTCCCGGAACCAACTTTCTCATGAAGATAATATTCCCTTTGTTTTCCTGAATGGAGACATGGAAATTCTTCACTCTTTCAAAATTTACGGTCATTTCATTCAGTTCATGATAATGGGTGGCAAATAAGGTTTTTGCCTGTGTGGCGTGCTGGTGAAGATATTCTGCTATTGCCCATGCAATAGAGACTCCGTCATATGTGGAAGTTCCACGGCCAATTTCATCTAAAAGAATAAGGCTTCGCTCTGAAATATTATTCAGGATATTGGCCGCTTCATTCATTTCTACCATGAAAGTAGATTCTCCTGCGGAAATATTATCCGTTGCCCCTACCCTTGTAAAGATCTTATCCAGCAATCCGATCTCTGCATGTTTAGCAGGCACAAAACTTCCAATCTGAGCCAAAAGGCATACAATAGCCGTTTGACGCAAAATTGCAGATTTACCGGCCATATTGGGTCCTGTCACCATGATAATCTGCTGGGAATCTTTATCCAGGAAAATATCATTCGGAATATATTTTTCTCCTAACGGAAGGGCATTTTCAATGATTGGATGCCTTGCTTCTTTCAGATCAATGGCATAACCGTTATTCAGAATAGGTTTGGTATAGCTTTCTGACACAGCCAGTTCTGATAATCCTGCAGCAACATCAATCTGCGCAATAATATTGGAGTTCCCCTGAATCTGATCAATATAGACCATGGTTTCAGCACATACATTTCTGTATAGTTCACTTTCCAAAACGCCTATTTTTTCTTCAGCACCCAGGATCTGGTTTTCATACTCCTTTAATTCTTCGGTGATATATCGCTCGGCATTTACAAGGGTCTGTTTCCTCACCCAGTCCCCCGGAACTTTATCTTTATGGGTATTTCGGACTTCAATATAGTATCCGAAAACGTTATTAAAATCAATTTTAAGGCTGGTAATACCTGTTCTCTCAATTTCTCTCTGGCACATTTCATCCAAAAATCCACGGCCTTTGCTCTGAAGGTTTCTCAATCTGTCCAGTTCTTCAGAAACACCTTCTTTGATGACATTTCCTTTGGCAATACCTACCGGAAGTTCTTCATTAAGATGATTTTGCAGGAATTTTATCAGTTCGTCAAGATCAAACAGTGGCTCTAACCATGCCAATACATCTGCATGAGGATGTAATAATTCTTTAATCTTGTGAATATTAATAAGACTCTGACGGAGGTATCCCAATTCCTTAGGTGATATTTTTTCTGCAGCCAATTTTCCCATCAACCGGTCCAAATCGGAAATTGATTTTAAAAGTTGCCCTATTTCATATTTAAGATGATCGTTTTCGTTTAAAAAATCAATCAGGGAAAGCCTCCTGGAAATTTCATCTACCGATTTTAAAGGAAGAATAATCCTTCTCCTCAGTAACCTTCCTCCCATCGGAGTTGAGGTCTTATCAATAATATCCAACAGTGATTTTCCTTGCGGGTTGCTTGGATAAACGATCTCAAGATTTCTTAGGGTGAAATTATCCATCATCAGATAATCTTCCTGTGGGATAATCTGAAGTTTGGTGATATGGGAAAGCAGGTTATGATGAGTATCTTCTACAAGATATGCGAAAATAGCTCCAGCTGCTGTAATGGCTAACGGAAGGTTTTCCACTCCGAATCCCTTTAAGGAATTGGTATTAAAATGATTGGTTAATTTTTCGTAGGCAAAATTGTACTGAAAAGCCCAATCTTCTAATTTAAAAGCATTCTTATTTTTAATTTGCTCCGGAATCTGTACACTTCTCTGGAAAATAATTTCACTGGGGTCGAAGGTATTAACAATATGCAACAGCTTTTCAAGGTTACCCTCACTTACCAGAAACTCTCCGGTAGAGATATCAACCAAAGCAATTCCATATTTTTCTTTTTCCTTGTGCAGGGAAAGCAGGAAATTATTCTTTTTGGAGTTTAAAACCTGGTCATTGAAAGTCACTCCCGGAGTTACCAGTTCTGTAACCCCTCTCTTTACAATTCCTTTAACCATTTTAGGATCTTCCAGCTGGTCGCAGATAGCGACCCTCATTCCGGCTCTTACCAATTTTGGAAGATAAGAATCTATTGAATGATGCGGAAATCCTGCCAGCTCCACACTTCCTTCTCCGTTATTTCTTTTCGTAAGAACAATCCCCAAGATCTGAGAAGTCTTCACGGCATCCTGCCCAAAAGTTTCATAAAAGTCCCCTACTCTAAAAAGCAACAGCGCATCAGGGTATTTGCCCTTGATGGTATTGTACTGAGTCATTAACGGGGTTTCCTTCTTCGATTTTGCCATAGTAAAAAATGAACCCCAAATTTAAAAAAATAAATCCAGGGTTGCAGAATTGTTTCACGGTTATCCCTGAATAACTTTTCCCTATCAGGAATTAATCGTATTTTCACCCTAAAATCACATCCATGGAATTTCCTGTTTTAGAAACTGAAAGGCTTATTCTGCGCCAGCTTACCCTTAATGATACCCCAGACTTATTTGAATATTTTTCATTAGAAGAAGTTATGGAATATTATGATCTTGAAGCATTTAAATCTATCGAAGATGCACAACGCATCATTCAGCATTTCAACAGTGAATTTGAAAAAGGAAAAGGCTTCCGCTGGGCCTTGCAGCTAAAATCCAACGGTAAAGTGATTGGAACCTGTGGTTATCACAACTGGTACAGAGAACACTTCAGGGCAGAAATCGGATATGAGCTCAATCCCCTTTTCTGGAGGCAGACTTATATGAAAGAAGCTATTCTTCCTATTTTAACTTTCGGATTCGAAAGCATGAGACTGCACCGTGTGGATGCCTTTATTGATCCCGCCAACATTTCCTCTGAAAAACTTTTGAGTTCTGTAAATTTCCAGGAAGAGGGAACTCTCAGGGACTATTTTTTTGAGAAAGGAAAATTCGTGGATGCCAAAATCTTTGGGCTCATTAACAAGTAAGATGTATAATAAGGATGGAAGATGGAGGTTACTATTTTACAGAAGACTTCTACAGATCGCCTAAACATCTGCAAGTATATAAAAAGTTCTTCCTTCGTCAGAATAACAATGACGTAATGTTAGATATAAGAATTAATATTTTTTACGAATGGCTTAAATTGATTTTTCGCCAAAAATGACTTCCATCTTATCAGATTAATTCCCTTTATGCAAATGCTTTTCCAATGCTTCTGAGCTTTTTTTATAGGCCCATTTTTGCTTATAATTCACCCACTTAGCTTTAAACAGCTTACGCATAATCTTATCTGTATACCTCATGATAAAGACATGATACAACATATTGGCAAAGACATCAGGCTTATTGGGAAGAGCCCTCAATGAAAGTGAAAACCCAGGTTCAAGATACCTGTTGAAATGCCAGAATGCTCCCGGAATAAAAAGAGCATCACCATGTTCCATAAAAATTTCATACCCCTTTGCATATTTCAAAGCCGGAAATTTTTCGTAATCAGGATTTTCGTAATCTACATCATAGATGGTATGAACAGATAATGGTACTTTATATAAAAACGGTGACTGTTTCTGATCGAACAACAGAATTCTCTTTTTCCCTTCGAAATGGATGTGCATAAAATCGCCCAAATCTACATCATAATGCATTAGCACATGAGCTTCGCTCCCTCCAAAAAACAAGGTAGGAAGCCTTTTGAAGAACTTCATTCCCAGATCCGGATAGGTGAAATTTTTAAGCAGTTCCGGAAGCCGGTCTGTAATGATATAAAAGAAAATTCTAAGATCTGAAGGTCTGTTTTTTATCGTATCAATATAATCCTTCATCTTCATATGGGTTACCGGAGCATCAGAACTTTTAGCTGCATCAGCAGGCTTATTATCATACAGAGGAACCTCCTGATCTCCTGCCTTTTCACGGATATAGGCAAGATTCCATTTGTCAAAAGCATCCCACCGACTTGCAAAATTCTTGATTAAAAGAGGCTTCTGCTTTTTGAAATAATTCTTCTGAAAATCTTCTTTACTGATATCAGTTACTACATCTACGTTTTGGAGAATCATGTACTTTGTATTTAATGCGAAATAAAAATAGTGTTTTTTTGAACACTGCAAAAATTAAGATTAAAAGGGTTGGAAACTGGAAAGTTACTATTTGCCTGAAAACTTCTATACATTATTCAATAAAGGATTTATGTAAATTTAAAGCTCCCTCTTAGAGATCTAACCTTCAGACTTCCCTCTTTATTAGCAAAGCTCAAATGAAAAATTTATATTTGTGATATTAAGCGAATTTATGAGAGTCTACAACACAAAACATTTCATTAAAATCCTTTTCAGTTTACACAAAAGCGACACCCTGAAGATTCTTTTCCCAAGTATGGTTCTGGTAGGATTATATTCCTGGGGAATTCAATATCTGGAAGTGGAATACCTTCATCTTACTACAAAATCAGGAATAAGTAATGTGGGAATGATTCACTCTCTTTTGGGGTTTGTGCTCTCTCTTTTATTGGTTTTCAGGACCAATACAGCTTATGACAGGTGGTGGGAAGGAAGAAAACTGTGGGGGAAACTGGTGAATGATACTAGAAATTTAGCCATAAAAATCAATACTGTTCTTGGAGATAACCGTCAGGATGCAGAACAGGTTTCAAGATATCTCAAATACTTTCCTCACTTCTTAGCCAAGCATCTTTCTAAAGAATCAACCCGGCTGGCTTTAGATGAAGATTATTCAGAAATTGAAAAATCTTTGAAAAATCATGGTCCAAGTGAGATTATTATCCTTTTAAGCCATAAACTGAATCAGTTGAAAAAAGAAGGCAAAATTTCAGAGATTGAAATGCTCTATCTGGATACTCAGCTTTCAGGATTCCTGGAAGTATGTGGCGGATGCGAACGGATTAAGAATACACCTATTCCTTATTCTTATTCATCGTTCATTAAGAAATTCATCATTCTTTATGTATTTGCCCTTCCCATTGCTTATGTAATTACAATAGGCCTTTTTATGATCCCGCTTACGGTATTTGTATATTATGTACTGATGAGCCTTGAACTGATCGCAGAAGAGATTGAAGACCCTTTCAACAATGACGAAAATGATATACCGATGGAAACCATAGCCCAGAATATTGAAAAAAATGTTCATCAGATTATGGGTAAAAAATAAAGAAATCAACCTTTTAAAGGCTGATTTCTTTTAGTTCTCCGTCCTGTTTAATTTCTACAAATTTACTTTCCCTGTTTGCTGCATCATAGCCATAAAAAAAGGTGGAATAAATTGGTGATGAATACAGATAATTCCCAAAACCATTATAGGTATCTGTTGTTCCGGTTTGTTGCTGATAGCTTCCTGTTGCCGTAAAATTCACAATGGTCTCAAGATAGTATTTACCGGGTTTCAGTTTTTCAAACTTGAATCTGCCATAGTCATCTGTTAAAGCTTCTACTCTATACTTAAAAGCCTCTTCAGACATATAAACAGTAGTTTTTTTGTTCTCATACTTTTTCCTCATATTATAAAATTCTTCAAAATAAGGTGTTACAGGAAAAAGCATAACAACAGTTCCTTTAGGTGCATAATGCTTCTGTCCAAGCAAAGGTTTTATTCCCCAATTATTTTTTTGTTTGGTAGAAGCTACCCCTTCAATAGTTGAATTTCCAAAAGCAAGCATATCACGGGCTAATTTTTTATCAAAAAAGGCTTGCGGATAATATGTGTTCTGCGCCTGTGCATTAATAAATGCAACCATCAGTATGAATAAAGTGAATAATTTTTTCATAGTATATTTTTGAATCAAATATAAGTATTTTACTATTTTTGAAATAAAAATAGCTATGAAATACATTTTTCTATTGTTTTTTTCTTTTTCATTCATGGGGACTGCTCAGAAGCCTTGTGGATATAAGGATGGATTGCAGGAAGGAAGCTGCAAAGAATTCTATGAGAATGGACAGGTAAAAAATACCATTGAATGGAAGAAAGGAAAAAAAGAAGGTGATGCTGTTTTTTATCACGACAACGGAAAACTCAATGCAAAGGGAGAGTTCAGGAAAGATTTCAAGGTAAAAGAATGGGTTTACTATGATAAAAATGGAGTTCTTACGGCTAAAGAAATTTATAGAAATGGAGATAAAAATGTTTATGACAACAGTTTTACAGCCACTTTTTATTCTCCCAAAGGAGTTATAGAAGAAGTTTCCAATTATAAATTCGCAAAACTGAACGGAGAGACCAAACTTTACCATGAAGACGGAAAATCTGTAAAACAGATAGGGCAATATGATAATGGTCTTGCCACAGGAAAATGGAAAGTATTTTATCCGTCAGGCAAATTACAGCGTGAAACAGAATTTGTTAATGACAAATGGAATGGCAACAGAATCCATTACCGCGAAGACGGAAGCATTGAAAAAACAGAGGTCTATAAAGACGGAAAATTAATCTCAACAAAATAATACAATTGGTACAGAAACTAAAACTGGAGGAACTTAACAGAATAGATGTAGAAACATTTAAGAAAGTTGAAAAAATTCCGTTGGTCATCATTTTAGATAATATCAGAAGTATGCACAACGTAGGTGCAGCTTTCAGAACGGCAGATGCCTTTTTAATTGAAAAAATAATCCTCTGCGGAATTACCCCGCAGCCTCCTCACCGCGAAATCCATAAAGCAGCATTAGGAGCTACGGAAAGTGTAGACTGGTCTCACGAGGAAGATACCAACAATGCTATTTCTGATCTGAAAAGCAAAGGATATGAAATTATAGGAATTGAACAGACTACCGGCAGCCAGATGATCACAGATTTCACAATAGATAAGTCAAAAAAATATGCTTTGATTTTAGGAAATGAAGTGGAAGGAATCAGTGATGAAGTATTACCTAATGTGGATGTATTTTTAGAAATCCCACAGCTTGGAACCAAGCATTCTCTTAACGTTAGTGTATGCGGCGGAATTGTGATGTGGGAGTTCGCAAAGGCCCTAAAATAAAAAAACTGCATATGTCATAGCAGACAGTGCAGTTTGAAATAAATCTAATAAAAAGTAAAAATGAAAGGCGACAAAGGTACTTTTTTTTTCTTTACAAACAAATTTTGACGGCACTTTTTTTGTTCTAACTTAAAAAAAGTAGTGTTTTCAGAAACAGTTTCGTTTAATTTTTTATAAATTAGCACAATGTTTATCAAGGACTATATCTCAAAAGATTTCCCATGTTTTAGCCTGTCGGACTCTATAGAGTCGGCCAGAAATACATTGGAAGACTTCGGATATTCTCATATTTTCATCAAAAAATCCCACCATTTTTACGGAGCCCTTGCCAAGGACTTTTTATATGAAGAGGATGGTGGCACACTGAAGGAACTTGAGCATCAGATTGAAAGATTTGCCATTCTGGATGACAATAATATTATGGATAGTATCCGCCTGTTCTATACATTCAATACTAATGTGATTCCGGTGATTAACAAGAATGAAAAGTATCTGGGATATATTACCTGTGATGATATTTTTCAGGACCTTTCCCGTTATCCGCTGTTTTCAGAAACAGGAGCTATCCTTACCGTAGAAACTCCTGCCAGAAAGTACTCCATGACGGAAATCGCCAATATTGTAGAAAGCAATAACTCGAAATTTTATGGTGGATTCATTAGCTTTATGTCTGATGAGGTAATTCATATTACCATCAAGATCAGTAATGAAAATTTAGCCTCGATAGATTCAACTTTTGACCGGTATGATTACAGAATTGTTGAGAAATACTATTCTGATGAGAAATCCGATCTTTTTAAAGACCGGTTCGGTTTTTTCCAAAAATTTATAGAAATATAACATGAAGGCAGCCATATATTCTCAGAAAAAAGATCTTGATACTTTTTTATATTTAAGCAAGTTTATCTCTGAACTTGAAACCAGAGGTGTAAAATCTGTTCTGTATGATGAAATGGCTGAAGCACTTCAGTTTTCGAAAATTTTCGAAACATTCAATAATAAACAGGACCTTTTAGATAAAGAAGTGGATCTTTTCTTCACTTTCGGCGGAGACGGAACCATTGTAAATTCACTTACATTTATTGAGGATCTTGAGATTCCTGTAGTTGGTGTAAACACCGGAAGACTTGGGTTTCTGGCCTTCTTTACCAAAGAAGAAGCCTTTAAGGAACTTGATTCTATCTTAAAAGGAGACGTAAAAACAAGCCGCCGTTCGGTCATTGAAGTAGTCTCTCCTAATCTGGAAGGATTTTTCCCTTATGCCTTGAATGATGTAACCATTTCAAGAAAGGAGACAACCTCTATGATTACGATAGACTCTTATATTAACAACGAGTTTTTGAATATATTCTGGGGTGATGGAGTTATTATCTCCACACCTACCGGTTCCACCGCTTACTCTTTAAGTTGTGGCGGGCCTATTATTTCTCCCAATAACGAAAACTTTGTTATCACCCCTATCGCTCCTCACAATCTGAATGTAAGACCTTTAGTGGTAAATGACAAAGTGGAGATTAAGCTCAGGGTGGAAAGCAGAGTACCACAATACTCATTGTCTTTAGACTCCAGGCTGATCCATATTGAGACCGATAAGGAAATTATCATCAGAAAAGCAGGTTTTCAGCTTCTTCTGGTACAGCCCAACAATCTGAGTTTCTACGAAACCATCCGTCAGAAGCTACTTTGGGGACGAGATAAAAGAAATTAATGATTTCTTAAAAATGATTACCTTTACACGAAATTAAACACCTAATAATTTTATAATAAAAAGTAAAACATGAGCAGAATTTTTCCGGCAGGAGTTGCCACAGGTCAGTTAGTTACTGATATCTTTCAGTATGCTAAAGAAAACAAATTTGCATTGCCTGCAGTAAACGTAATTGGATCAAGCAACGTAAACGCTACGATGGAAACTGCAGCGAAATTAAACTCTCCTGTAATTATTCAGTTTTCAAATGGTGGAGCTGCTTTCAATGCAGGGAAAGGATTAAGCAATGACGGACAAAAGTCTGCAATCTTAGGAGCTATCGCTGGAGCAAAGCACATTCACACTCTTGCAGAAGCTTACGGAGCAACAGTAATTCTTCACACAGACCACTGTGCAAAGAAATTATTGCCTTGGATCGATGGATTAATGGATGCTAATGAAGATTTCTTCAAGCAGACAGGGAAATCTCTTTATTCTTCTCATATGTTAGACCTTTCTGAAGAATCTTTAGAAGAAAACCTTGAGATTTCAGCTAAATACTTCGAAAGAATGGCTAAACTTCAGATGACTCTTGAAGTAGAGATCGGAGTAACTGGTGGTGAGGAAGACGGTGTTGACAACTCAGACGTTGATAACTCTAAATTATATACTCAGCCTGAAGATGTAGCTTATACTTATGAAAAATTAAAAGCTATTTCTGATAACTTTACAATTGCGGCAGCGTTTGGTAACGTACACGGAGTTTACAAGCCAGGAAACGTAGTTCTTACTCCAAAAATCCTTGACAACTCTCAGAAATATGTTCAGGAGAAATTCGGAACTGCAGCTAAACCAATTAACTTTGTATTCCACGGAGGTTCAGGATCTACTCTGGAAGAAATCAGAGAGGCAATTGACTACGGAGTAATCAAAATGAATATTGATACTGACCTTCAGTTTGCATACACAGAAGGCATTAGAGATTATATGGTTAACAATGTTGATTATTTAAGATCTCAAATCGGAAACCCTGAAGGAGAAGAAAAACCTAACAAGAAATTCTATGACCCAAGAGTATGGGTAAGAAAAGGTGAAGAAACTTTCTCTACAAGATTAGTAAAAGCATTTGAAGATTTAAATAACGTAAATACTTTAAAATAAGAACTGTACATTTGTATCAATGTAAAAAGTATTCCTAAAAGAGTACATTTACATTGATACATTTTACATTTATACATTAATACAATTAAAAATGGCATTCGACTGGTTTAAAAGAAAAGCAAAAAACATTACCACCTCTACTGATGAGAAAAAGGACGTTCCCAAAGGTCTATGGCATCAGACTCCATCAGGAAAAGTTGTGGAACATGATGAATTAAAGAGAAATAACTACGTTTCTCCTGAAGATGGATTTCATGTGAGAATAGGAAGTGCGGAATTTTTTGACATCCTTTTTGACGGTGGTAAATTTACCGAACTGGATGCCAATGTTGAAAGTATTGATATCTTAAACTTTAAGGATACGAAACCTTACAAGGACCGTTTAAAAGAAGTAAAAGCTAAAACTAAACTTACAGATTCCATCAGAAACGCTGTAGGAACAGTAAAAGGAACTGAAATGGTAGTTTCTTGTATGGATTTCGCTTTTATTGGAGGATCTTTAGGCTCTGTAATGGGGGAAAAAATCAGAAGAGCTGTAGATTACTGTATCAAGCATAAACTTCCGTATATGATTATCTGTCAGTCCGGAGGTGCGAGAATGCAGGAAGCTACTTATTCTTTGATGCAGTTGGCTAAAGTACAGGCTAAATTAGCTCAGCTTTCAGAAGCAGGTCTTTTATACATCGCTTACCTTTGTGACCCAACTTTTGGTGGAATTACAGCATCTTTCGCGATGACTGCTGATATCATTATGGCTGAACCTGGGGCATTAATCGGTTTTGCAGGACCAAGAGTAATCCGTGAAACTATCGGTAGAGACTTACCGGAAGGGTTCCAGACCTCCGAATTCTTACAGGAAAAAGGATTTGTTGACTTTATTGTAAAAAGAACTGAAATTCAGGATACGGTTGCTAAAACAGTTAACTTATTAGCTGCAAAAGCATAATTTCTGTAACAAAAACAATACAATCTCTCTCTAATTAGGGAGAGATTTTCATTTATGAGGACTTTTAAAATATTTTTCAATACCATCCGGAGTATGAGTTTTAAGAAGATCATGCGTCTTCTATCACTTGTTCTCCCCCATCCTCTTTTTGCCATACTCAGCTTTCACGCTACTGTTAAAGCATTCGCCATCGCACAGGCAAAATTCCCCGAAACAGCATCTAACAATGGTATAGGAAACGCTTTCAGGCATGCTTTATGGTGCTGCTTTATCATGATGTACTGCTGCAAAATTTCCTCTCCTAAAAAAGCACTGGATTTCTGTAAAAGAATGACAGATCTGCATGAAGAGCTGTTTCCCAACCAACCCCTGGAAACCAAGATGGATCTTCACAACAATAAGTTCGGAATGGATTATTTTATGGAGCTTTTACCCGGAATTCACCGCCAATTCTTTGAAAAAAGCTTTTTTGTAGATGGATTGATTAAAAAAATGGACGATGCAAAAGTGCTGAAAAGCCTGGATGATGATTTTGAGGGGCACCTTGTTTATCTTGAAGAATAATTCTTTTCATTCAAACGTTAGGAATACGCAAAGAATTTAAACGCTTTACACATATTTTTCCGTTTGCAAAGCCATTTCATTCAGCAAAAGGCTCCACCAATACACCCTGCTGAGTGCTAACGTGGCTACGAACGGAAAAATCTACATCTCTCTATAAAATCTTTGTGAACATAGCGTTAAAATAAACCAACATAAAAAAGATAAAATCAAAGGTTTTCAAAAACTTAAATACTCTTATCAGTAACACGACAGAAATTTAGTTGTTTAATTCTTTTGTGACCTTTGCAGTTTAAAGTATTTTTGATAAGTTTAAACAATTAAATCAATCGAATGGTTCTCAGCAGAATTTGGTCGGCATTTATTATCATTGCCATTACCATTGCCAGTATAAAATACATTTCATCAAGCCATTACAAGACCATTTTCAACGATATGGTGGTTGGGAAAGGTGGTGATACCGTGAAGATCGCCACTCAACCTATGAATGCACTGTCCCCAATCGTGAGGGATAGCCTGATGAAAAAAAATGATTTTGCTGACAGCAGAATTCACTATAAAACAGATTCTTTAAAGCAAAATGTAAAAGTTTACCGTGTTCAGGAAGCTGATGGGGCTATTGGAACTTCAGAAACCGCCGTAAAAATATGCCTGGGATTAATTGGAATTATGACCCTTTTCATGGGATTCATGAGTATTGCTGAAAAAGCAGGCGGAATTAACCTTTTAAGTAGGTTTATTCAACCATTCTTTTCTAAATTATTTCCTGACATTCCTAAAAATCACCCGGCATTTGGGCATATGCTGATGAATTTCAGTGCCAACCTCCTTGGATTGGATAATGCCGCCACTCCCTTCGGATTAAAAGCAATGGAAAGTCTCCAGACTTTAAATCCTAATAAAGATACTGCCAGTAATTCACAGATTATGTTTCTGTGTCTTCACGCAGGTGGAATGACGCTTATTCCCGTATCTATTATTGCGATCCGGGCTTCAATGGGATCCAAGACTCCTACTGATATCTTTCTGCCCTGTATGATTGCTACTTTTGCTGCAACCCTGGCTGCTATGATTATTGTTTCTTTGTACCAGAAGATCAATCTCCTTCGCCCGGTAGTTATTGCATATGTTGGAGGAATTTCAGCAGTAATCGGTTTACTGGTTGTCTATCTTGTACAACTTAGCAAAGACGAACTTGATGATTTCAGTAAAATATTGAGTAACGGGCTTATTCTCTTTATTTTCCTGGCTATTGTACTTGGAGCTGTTTATAAAAAGATAAACGTTTTTGATGCCTTTATTGAAGGCGCTAAAGAAGGATTTACTACCTGCGTAAAGATTATTCCTTACCTGGTTGGAATGCTGATCGCTATTTCCCTTCTAAGAACTTCCGGAGTTTTTGATGTTATCATTGACGGAATGAAATGGGTTGCCAATGCTGCCAGCCTGGATCCAAGGTTTGTGGACGGACTTCCTACAGCACTCATCAAACCTTTATCTGGATCAGGAGCAAGGGGAATGATGGTAGATACCATGGCGACTTTCGGAGCAGACAGTTTCCAGGGGAAATTAGCAGCAGTTCTTCAGGGAAGCTCAGATACTACATTTTACGTGATTGCAGTGTATTTTGGTGCTGTAGCCATTAAGAATACAAGATATACGGTAATTGCTATGCTTTTGGCGGATCTGGTAGGTATTATTACTTCTATTGCGTTGGCTTACTTATTTTTTGCTTAATTAAGACGGATTACTCGTTGATCAGACAACTTTAAACATTAAACCAAAAACCTTAAACCATTATGATTACAGATAAAGAATTTACCCTACGGCTTATCCGCCAGTTAACACAGGCATTAGAAAAATTGATCCTGGATAAGCCGGAAGAGAGTTTAATGCAGAAAGAGCTGGATTTTGATACTCTGATGAGAGATATTTTCAAAATGAACTTTACGGAAGTATCTTCCATGACAAAAGAAGAAATGATTACTCTCGTTAATGAAAGACAGGAAAGAGACCGTAAAGACTATTATGAAATGCTTGGAAACCTTTTCTACTTTAAAAGCAGAGAAGAGCAGAATAAAGACTTTCAGGATAAAGCCAAAACATTCTATGAATTGTATCTTCAGACCAGCGGAATCTTTGCCTTACCAATTATTAACAGAATCAACGAATTAAAAAAAGCACTTGAATAAAGTGCTTTTTGTATTTTTTAGAATGTGATTTTATAAGTTCCGGTAGAGGATACACTTGCTTTTTCAGCTTTAACATATTTCTTCACCCAGGCAACGGATGTAGATGCCACACAAGGATCTGAAATTCCGCCAGTCCTTCTTGCCGACACCACATTTCCTGCTTTATCAACCGTATAGGAAATGGTTATAGATCCACTGGCTGTGCAACTGTGAGAGGGTTGCGCTCCTCCTCTTCCCATCGTCCCTGGAATATACCCTACGAGTTTCCTGTCGATTCCTACTTTACTATCACCGTTACCTTCTCCTCCTAATGGATCCCCTGCGTTTCCGGGGCCATTTCCATCACCCTGTCCGCCGGGTTTCTGTCCTTTCCCGCCTAGAAACTTACCAATAGCTGCATTTCCTTGCCCGTCACCGTTCCCGGTTTTTGAATTGGCCTTAACAGCTCCTGATTTTTTAGTATTTTTAGCAGTACTTGTACTTGCAGCTTCCTTTTTTTCTGATTTTTTAGATTCTTCTTTTTTAGCAACCGTATTCTTTGAATTATTTCCGGTAATCACTTTTTCCTTAGCCTCAACTTTCTTTGGATCAGGTTTAACAACAGGTTCAGGCTTTACTTCGGTTTTAGTTTCAGGTACAGGAACTTCTACGGGTTCTGGTGTTACCACTTCTGTTTCAGCCGCTAAGCTTCCCGGTTGTTCTGCAGGTTCCTCCGCACCGTTTCCGTTTCTATTGTCTCCGAAGTTCACCAGCATAGTGGTTACAACTTCGGGTTCTTTATCCAGTTCGGGTTTTAATTTATAGTAGAAAACAAAAAGCAGAATAGCAGCCCAAATCAGGATAGAAAGCAACGCACTTTTTACCCTGTCCCGGTTTTCTTCATTTTTGTTTGCAGTATAGCTTCTCATCTTTAAAAATGACTCTTAGCATTTATTTATCCTTAACAGTTGCTATAGCAATGTTAAATTTATGTTTTTCGGCGATTTCCATTACGAAAACCACATCTTTATGCATGGTGTTTTCATCAGCTCTGATCGTGAAAGATTTATTGGTCTGCCCATTTAATTTATCTGTAATGATCTGCTCCAGTTCTCCTTTATTTACCGGATTATCATCCACAAAATAAGATCCGTCTGGCTTAATGCTTACAATAACAGGATTTGGAATATTATCTTCAACAGCTCCGGCTTTCGGAAGATTCACCTCTATGGCACTCTGATTTGCCGCTGAGGAGGTAATCATAAAGAATATCAGCATCAACAGGATAACGTCTGTCATCGCTGCTAAACTGAATTCCGGATTGGCTTTATTTCTTCTCTGAATTTTCATCTTAAGAAAGATTTATAAAGGTTTGTTGATTAGATCTAAAAATTCTCCTGACATATTCTGAGCCTTCAATACAAACTTATCAATCCTTGTTAAAAGAATATTGTAGCAGAAGTTAGCAGGAATGGCCACTGCAAGACCTACTGCGGTTTGCCCTAAAGCGGTATAAATACCTTCTGAAAGAGTTTTTGGAGAGAATGATCCAGTTGCATGGGAAAGGTTAAAGAATGCAATAATCATCCCTATTACAGTTCCCAAAAGCCCCAGCATTGGTGCGATACTCGGTACTACCGCCAGGAGGTTCAGGTTTTTCTCCATATTGGCAACCTCTACCTGCGCCTGAGCTTCCATTGCGCTTACGATATCAGAAACAGGGCGTCCTAATCTTGAGATCCCTTTTTCAAGAATTCTTCCTTCCGGAGAGTTCTGTGTTTTGCAATAATCAGCTGCTGCTTCTATTTTTCCCTCTCTAATAAAGTCCTCAATATTGTTCATGAAGTTAGAATCTGTCTTTGAGGTAAGCCTTTTAATAAAGAAAAATCTTTCAAAAAACAGATACAGGGAAAATACTCCCAACAGCAATACGGTAACCATCACTATTTTAGCGAAGGCTCCTCCGTGGAACATGATCTTCCAGAATGAAAATTCTAAATTGTCTGCGGCAACTGCAGGGGTTGTGATTTGTGCAAATAAAATCTGAGAAAGTTCCGTTAACAGCATTAAATGTGAATTTTATTAAAGTTTCAACGACAAATGTAGTGGAATATTATGAATTGATATCTTAAAAATTGCTTAAAAACAACTTAAAGTTTGTTATGATTTATAAACAGCAAATTTCTTTCCAAAAGAAATTTTGAAAAGAAATTGGTATTAATAAAGAATGATGAATAACGTTTAGTCTTCGTCTACTTCAATGTCATCCTGCTTGAATTCGCATTTTAGCCTAAAAGGAATCGGAGTATCTGATCCGGTATAGAAATCATCAATGGTTCCCTTCCATATCACCTGGAGTTCTCCTTCTTCATTTTTCTCGAACAGAAGCTCATTGTCATAGATATAAGCCTCTTCATCATCAAAAAGGTCTACCTCTGTATAGGTTTCTTCGTCAGAATCATTGATTTTGATTGTTTTTCCTTCTATTTCCGCAGAATCGATAGGGAAATCGAAGACCTCAAGTGAAAGCTGCGGAAAGTTGTACTGTAATGAATCATCATCTACATGATCCAAACTGTCATCCGTAATAATTTCAACCTCTAAAAAATGTTGCTGGTTGCTGTAAACTGCTTTACAATAAGTATTTCTGATATTGTATTTTAGCGTTTCGTCCGGATGGTAAATTTTTAAAATCCCTTTCATTTTTTCTTAAAAAAGAACTGTAATAATATGATTGTTAAACGTTTTAGACAAAGATAAAAAATTGATTTAATGTGAAAAGGATTTTGAATATTATTTTTTAAAATCAATTCATACAATGGTATGAATATCCCAATAATACTTACTTTTGTTTTATAAAGATTCTGAACATGAAAAATATTTTATCGAAAAGTATTCTGGGACTGGGACTGATGATCGCACTTGCCTCGTGCAAAAAGAGCGATTCTCCTCTTACGAAGGTAACACCTACCAACCTGGACTCTATTGCATCCAATTATTATGAACAGTATCTTAAGCTATACCCTTTAGATGCTACTGCTCAAGGAGATACAAGATACAATGACCAGCTTCCCATCAATATTGATAAAGATTTCATCTCAGGAGAAATTGCTTTTTACAATTCAGTACAGAAACAGCTGGAAAATGTAGACTATAAGGCTCTTTCTGATGAAGATAAAGTGGTATACGATGTATTGGACTATACTTTAAAAGACAAAATTGAAGCTTATGCTTATCATCCGGAGTACATCCCTTTCACCCAGTTCGGAGGTCTTCCTTTAAACTTCCCCTTGTATGGAAGCGGCCAGGGAAGCCAGCCATTCAAAACAGAAAAAGATTACAGTGACTGGCTGAAAAGAATGGACAAATTTCCTGAATGGATGGATGCGGCTGCAGATAATTTCCGTGATGGAATCAACAATAAAGTGGTACTTCCTAAAAAACTGATTATCAAAATGATTCCTCAAATGAAAGCAGAGGAAATCACGACTCAGGACCTGGATAAAAATATATTCTACGGCCCGATTAAGAATTTCCCCAAAAACTTCACTCAGGCACAAAAAGATAAATTTTCAGCGCTTTACAAAGAGGCAATCACAAAGAAAATCATTCCTGCTTATACTAAAATGGGAACTTTTCTTGAAAAAGAATATTTACCAAAAGGGAGAGATACTGACGGATACAACAGCCTTCCTAACGGAAATGAAATCTACGGCTATTATGTAAAAAGCTGGACAACAACAAAAAAATCACCTGAGGAGATCAACAAAATCGGACTGCAGCAGGTGGCTATGCTTCGCACAGAAATGGAAAAAGTGAAGCAACAGGTTGGCTTTACAGGAACTCTGGAAGAGTTTATCACTTTTGTGAAAACAGATCCAAAAGCAATGACTTATAAATCTTCTAAAGAGGTTTTAAATGGATTCAACAGTATTCTGACGAAGATTACTCCAAAGTTGAAAACCATGTTCAATGTGACACCAAAAACAAAGTTTGAGATCAGACAGACAGAAAAATTCAGAGAGGCCAGTGCCAGTGCTGAATACATTCCAGGAACTCCCGATGGGAAACGACCTGGAATTTTCTATGTTCCCCTTCCAGACCCTACTAAATTCAATGTTACTTCAGGAATGGAGTCTTTATTCTTACACGAAGCTATTCCAGGCCATCATTATCAGGTTTCTCTTCAGCAGGAAAATACAAAGCTTCCCAAATTCATGAGATTCGGATGGTTTGGCGCCTATGGTGAAGGATGGGCTCATTATTGTGAAACTTTAGGCCCTGAATTCGGTTTATATACAGATCCTTACCAGAAAATGGGCTATTTAAGCGATCAGATGCTGAGAGCTGTAAGATTAGTAGTAGATACAGGTTTGCATACCGGAAAAATGAGCAGAGAAGAAGCTATTAAATATTTCCTGAGCAATATTTCTTATGATGAAGGCGCTGCTATAGCCGAAGTGGAAAGGTATATGGCTATGCCGGGACAGGCCCTGGGATACAAAATAGGATCTTTAAGAATCCGTGAGCTGAGAGAAAAATATCAGAAAGAACTAGGCAATAAGTTTAATCTGGCAAGCTTCCATGATGAAGTATTAAGCCAGGGATGCCTTCCATTGGATGTTTTGAACAGAAAGATGGAGCTGTGGGCGAAAAAACAAAAATAATACACAATATAAATGGGGCCACTTGTCCCATTTTTTAATTTCAAAACCATTCACAATGATAACAGCATCTTTACGCTCTCTTTATCAAAGAGACTTAAACAAACTAAAAATGGAGATTGGGGCCTATCAGAACGAAGAAAATCTTTGGAAGACTGATAAAAACATTTCCAATTCTGCAGGAAACCTCTGCCTGCATCTTATTGGAAACCTTAATCATTTCATTGGCACACATCTCGGCAATACAGGATATGTAAGACAACGTGAGCTTGAATTTTCATTGAAGGACATCCCAAAAACTGAACTCATTGAAAAAATTGAAGCTACAACAACGATGGTTGACTCTGTTTTAAACCAGCTCCCGGAGGCTGCAATGGAAAAGGAATACCCGCTTGTGGTTTTTGAAGATAAAATGACAACCGGTTATTTCCTGATTCACCTGCTTTCTCATTTGGATTATCATTTAGGACAGATTAATTATCATAGACGATTATTGGATATTTAATCTTAAAGTAAACAAGAATTTCATGATTCCAAGAACCTTTATTATCATATCCTTTTTAACATCGATTTGTTTTTTTTCACAAAATCATAAAAAAGCCAACAAGATAGACTCCCTACAAAATGTAGATAGCATTCAAAAGTTCATAGAGGAAAAAAGTACAGAGTACATCACTGTTTCTGATCAAATTCAATATAAGGATCAATGTAGAAGCACCGCTGATAGCCTGAATTTCAAGCCCTGGATAAAGGATGATTTTGATCAAAACGGGTTAACAGACCTTCTCATCACCGGAAACACTAGTAACGGACCTAAAACAATCTGCATCCTGGATATGGGAAATGAATTTATCACCAAGAAGATCACTCAAGGAAGCTTGTATGAACCCTGTGCTTTTGTAACTGCAAAAGATTGTAAAATAGAATATAAAAGCAATAAGATTCTTTCCAGACTAGGATATTTCAGTGATCTGAAAACTGATCATCTTATTTATAAATTCGGAGAGTTCATAGAGGAAAATAGTAATCCCAAAAGACATAACATCCTGGAAATAGAATTCGAAGCATCTGCATGCTATGGAAATTGTCCTTCATTCACCTTGAAAATTGTATCGAACCGAGATATAGAATGGCTTGCAGGTGATGACAATACGGTTAATTTTCAAAAATATTCCGGCAATTACGGGTCTAAACTTTCTCAGGAACAATATAAAGATCTGCTTGAAATTCTCGATTATATTGATTTTGAGAATTTGGCCGAAAATTATAGCGTGGCATATTCTGACAGTGCTACAGGAACCTTAAAAATCACCTACGACAATCTGAAAACAAAAATGATCAGTGATTATGGAATGATGGGAACTAGAGGACTTAAAAAACTATATAATGTTCTTTTTGACTTAAGAGGAAATATTGAGTGGAAAAAATAATAAACTAAAATCCCTTCATTTGAAAGAGATTTTATGCTATATCAATAAATCGTTTACTTTTCAAACATCATTTTGGTAATAAAGTCCTTCTCTCCTTTTCCTCTTGCCGGAGAATATTCTCTACCGTAGAAAATAATCTGAAGATGAAGTTTGTTCCATACTTCTTCCGGGAATAATTTCTTGGCATCCTTCTCTGTTTCTACCACGTTTTTACCGGAAGTAAGTTTCCATTGCGTCATCAGGCGGTGAATATGAGTATCAACCGGAAAAGCAGGAAATCCAAAACCCTGGCTCATTACCACCGATGCCGTTTTATGTCCAACGCCCGGAAGTGCCTCTAATTCTTCATAAGTCTGCGGAACAATACCATTATGCCTCTCCAGCAGAAGTTCGGCCATTCTCTTTAAGTTCTTGGCCTTGGTATTGGATAGTCCTATTTCTTTAATTAATTCTTTGATCTGATACTCTTCCAGCTTAGCCATTCTCTGTGGAGTTCCGGCGACCTCGAAAAGGTTTGGGGTAACTTCATTCACCTTTTTATCCGTTGTTTGTGCAGAAAGGGCTACAGCCACCATTAGAGTATAAGGATCGGTGTGATCCAAAGGAATAGGTGTTGTGGGATATAATTTATCCAGTTCTCTCTGAACGAGTTCAGCTCTTTGCTTTTTTGTCATTTTACCCTTAAATTTGAACAAAAATAAATCATTATGCTGAAAGTTGGAGATAAATTACCTCAATTTGAAGGAACCAATCAGGATGGAGAAACCATATCTTCATCAAATTTAATCGGAAAAAAGCTAGTTGTTTTCTTTTATCCACAGGCCAATACTCCAACCTGTACCGTTGAAGCCTGCAATCTTAGTGATAATTATTCCAAACTTGAAAAAGCCGGATATCAGTTACTGGGTGTGAGTGGAGACTCTGTAAAAAAGCAGAAAAACTTCCATAGTAAATTTGCTTTTCCTTATGATCTTATCGCAGATGAAAACCGTGATATTATTGAAAAATTTGGAGTTTGGCAAGAGAAAAAGACATTTGGTAAAACATATATGGGAATTGTGAGAACCACGTTTATTTTTGATGAAAAAGGAGTTTGTACCAGAGTTATTGAAAAAGTAACTTCCAAAACTGCTGCTGAGCAGATCTTAGAAGGGTAATTTTAAACAAAAAGCACAAAATATTCACAAATAACACTAAAAAACAGGCTATTTGTGAATATTTTTTTATTCTGTTTCGTAATAGTTTAACTCTTCTGTTTCACCGGGAAGGGTAACAAATTTCTTCAACTTCAGGCCTAGTTTTTCAATCAGTTTTTGTGAAGAAAGGTTTTCTTTTGAAATAATGGCAGATATTTTAGCCAATCCGAATTCATCCATCCCAATGGATTTCACTTTTTGAGCTGCTTCAAAAGCATATCCTTTGCCTTCAAACTCTTCCAGCAGAGAATATCCGATATCTACAACATCAAGCCCTTCTCTTTCAAAGATTCCTACTGCTCCTATTTTTTCGTTACTGTCCTTGGTTATTAAAAGATAGTTTCCATATCCAAGTCTTTCAATCTGTGGAACAAATCTGTTCAGAATATAGTTTTCAGCATCTTCAGCAGTATTCACATTTCGATTTCCGATATACTGAATAAATTTTGGTCTGTTATAAAGATCAAAAATAAAATCCCTGTCTTCTGAAGACATCGGACGAAGTATTAAACGCTCAGTTTCATAAGTTTTATCTGCGCTTGGATGTTTTGGAGGATTCATCTTTCTTTGGTTCTTCTTTTTTCTCGACTTTTAAAAGTCTTGGGTTATTAGCACATTTTTTATTGTAGAGTTCAATATAGGTTCCGTTATCCTTTACATTTGTTACAAGGCCGGTTGCCTTATTTACCGTTAATGTATAGTGTGTTTTCTGATAAGGACATTCCTGTGAAGTCAGTTTTCCAAGATCCAGATAATAGTTCTTTTGATCTTCATGATAATTCCCTGCTAGATCCTTAAATTCTTCATCCACCATATAACCATCAGCAGCCAATATTATTGCTGCTTCCTGAGCATTGTCTATCTTTCCCACAAAAGTCTTCAAGGCTTCCGTATCAAGAATGTAATTAATTTTCCCTCCTGAAGAATAAGCAATATAATAAAAACTGTCTTCACTGGGGAACAGATTAAATCCGGAGAACTGAGGTGTATAGTTTATCTTACCACCAGATATTTTGATCTCCTCTCCTTTTCCGTAGTTATTATATACCAATACCCATGAATCTACATTAGCGCCAGGTTCTATTCTCTGTAATATATTAGGGATACTCGAAAACTTTTTCTTGTCCTGAGCATATCCAAGGATAGTAAAAAGTAAAAGTATCAGGGTCGTAAATCGGAGTGCAAATTTAATCATAGCCTAAAAATAAGCATAAAAGATACCAAATACTACATAAATTTATCTCCCTTCTTGAAATTTTTCAGATCAAGAACATAATCCTTGATTAATTGGTCATTATCCCTTGGGCAAATAAGAAGCGCTTTATCAGTATCTACCACAATATAGTTTTCAAGACCATCAATAATGACGGCTTTATTATTATTTTTTAAACGGATAATGTTTCCTTTTGAGTTATAAGCAAGTAAATGTTTCAGCTTCACCGCATTTCCATCCTTATCTTTTTCTGTATTTTCATACACTGAAGTCCATGTTCCCAGGTCACTCCAGCCTAGATCTGATGGTATAACATATACATTCTTAGCCTTCTCTAAAATCCCGTTATCGATGGAAATTTTCTGAACCTTAGGATAAATGGTCTCTATACAGCTGTTTTCTTTTTCAGAATTATATTCGCAAGCCATAAAGTGCTGTGTCATTTCAGGGAGATACATTTCAAAAGCATGCTGAATACTTTTGATATTCCAAATAAATATTCCAGCATTCCAAAGGAAATCACCACTTTCGAGAAAGCTTTGAGCAATTTCGAGAATCGGTTTTTCAGTAAATATTTTTACTTTGAAATATTCTGAGTTTTTCTTTTCCACAAACTGAATGTATCCATAGCCCGTATCAGGTCTTGTAGGGGTAATTCCTAATGTTACCAGATAGTCATGTTTGGAAGCCAGATCAAATGCCAGCATTACTTTTTCCAGAAAAACATCTTCTTTCAGGATCAGATGATCTGCAGGAAGAACAATCATGGTTGCATTTGGATTAATTTCAGCAATTTTATTGGCCATGTAAAGGTTACAGGCTGCTGTATTTTTCATCAGAGGTTCCCCTACGATATTTTCTTCAGGTATTTCCGGAAGTTGCTGATGGGAAAGTGCAACATATTCTTTGTTCGTAATAACGAATATATGTTCTTTTGGGATTATCTTACTGATTCTATCATAAGTTTGCTGAATCATGGTACGCCCAGTTCCTAAAATATCCTGAAATTGTTTTGGAAATTTCTGTGTACTCATAGGCCAGAATCTGCTTCCGATTCCTCCTGCCATTATTACGCAATATCTATCTGACTTTAACATTCTTAGCTACATTTTTCTACCCTCGCTAAAGGTTTGAAAGAATACTTCCTTCCAGTAGCCAGGTTCTTACAAAGATAGTTTTTTTTAATCAGACCCTCCAACAAATACTTTTCGTTACGATATATAAAAAATTCTCCTTTTTGAAGCTGTTCGATAAAATAGAGCCTATCATCCTGCTTTTCAGTATGAAAATATCTTACAAGATCAGGGCTCGCCATAAAATTTGCCTTTGGTGACTTTGAAAATTTTACAATGATGGGCTTCAGATCTTCATCATAAATTTCAAGGCTTTCAAGCAGCATATTTCTAAAAGTTTCTTTCCATTCATTGCCATGGGGAGAGATTCTTCTTCCATATTTTTCAAAAGCAATCATATGGGCCAGCTCATGAGTAAGCACAAAGAAAAAAAGTTGTGGGGTAAGCGTAGAGTTTACCGTAATTTCATGGGAGTTGTCCGGAAGTTTTCTGTAATCTCCCAGTTTAGAATTTCTGTTTCGCGTGACTTTTATATGAATATAATAATCTGAAAACCAAATTTTTAAATACTTAAGTGTGTTTTGTGGTAGATATTTTTCTAACGATTGGATAGACATTTTATAAACTTAGTGGAATTCCTGCATAGAAATTCAATAGTTTAAGACTGAAAAGATAATTATATTTCGCCTGCGCTACTGATCCCTGTGCATTTGCATAATTATTTCTTGCAACATTAACATCATAAATAGTTGTTTTTCCTGCAGCATAGCTTTTATCTGCAAAATCAAGTGCCAGCTTGGAGCTTTTTTCTGCTTCCAATGCAGCAAGGTATGACTCATAATTGGCATCAGCATCAAACTGAGCTTTCTGTATATTCTGTCTTACAGCCTGCTTTTGTTGTTCAAGGCTGATTTTGCTAACACTTTCATTTAATTTAGACTGCTCAACCTGTAGTTTTGTTTTCCCTTTATTAAAGATAGGAATATTAAGTGACAACCCCACATTCTGTCCAAACTGATCTTTATATTGCTCAAAAAAAGTTCCCTGTACAACTCCAGGAGGAACATTAAATGATTTATTATAGAACGTATTAAGACCGGCACTGGCAGTTAATGTAGGCCAGAATGCTGTTTTGCTCACTTCAGTCTGTGCTTCGGCAGATCTTATCCTGCTTTCGGCTGCTTTTATCTGAGGCTGTACATCATAGGCTTTTGTAAGGACCTCATCAGCAGTTACCAACTGGGAATCCAGTGCTTCAGGAACATCTACATTTTCCACATCAAAATCTTTATAATCTGAAAGCTGTAAAAGCTGTGCGATTGCAAACAGAGCTCTCCCTACATTAACCTCAGCTGTTTTAAGATTTTGTTTTTCTCTCGCCAGGGCAGCTTCTGCTTCCGCTAAAACCGTTTGGGCAGTAGTCCCAACCTGAGTGGTTATTTTGGCTCTGTCATATTGCTTTTTAGCATTTTCTACAGCACTTTGGGAAATTTTTACAATTTCTTTATTCAATAAAGCTGTTAAATATTGCTGAGCAATTTGTACAGAAATATCATTTTTGATGGCTTCAATATCATATTGGCTGGCTTCTACATCAAACTGAAGTTTTCTTACATTCTTCTCCAGCCTTCCATTATTATAGACCAAAACATCAGCACTTACTCCAACACTGTTATTGAATCTGTCGTTTCTATAACTTCCTGCTCCTAATGATCCCTGTCCAAAACTCACTCCATTCATCATACTTCCCGATACGGAAGGTAAATAGTCTTTTTTGGCAGCCTTAAGATTATATTCCTGGTTCTGCTTGGTATATTGATTTTGGATAACCTGAAGATTATGCTCCACTGCATAGCTTACACATTCTTTTAAGGACCACTTCTTCTGAGCGCTTAAACCCAGAGAACCTAATCCAAAAACGATAATCCAAACTTTTTTCATATTATGTAGATGTTTATTTGTTTTTAATGGTCATATAGAATCGTGTGATGTCATCAGTATTTGTGATTGCAATCATGGCGATTTCATATTAAGATTTTTCCCTATTAGACGAAGTAAATATAAAAAAGTTACAGATTGAAAAAAATAGTTTCATTTTAATAAAACTTTTGAGAATTTTGTATCATGACAAACGAACAATATCAGGAAGCTATCGACTGGCTTTTCGTGCAGATGCCCAACTATCAGATAGATGGGCAGAAGGCTTATAAACCGGGACTTGACAATATTACAAAGCTTTGTGCTTACTTTGGGAACCCTCAGGATAAAATAAAATGTATCCACATTGGAGGTACCAATGGAAAGGGATCTTCCAGCAACATGCTGGCATCTGTCCTTCAGGAGGTAGGTTACAAAGTAGGCTTATATAATTCCCCGCACCTTATTGATTTTACAGAACGTATTAAGGTAAATGGTAAAAACTGTCATAAAGAGTTTGTCTTTGATTTTATTCAAAAACTTAAAAATATCCCGGAGGATATCCGTCCATCTTTTTTTGAATTCACCACCATTATGGCTTTTGAATATTTTTATCAGCAGCAGGTAGATTATGCCATTATTGAAGTGGGATTAGGCGGAAGGCTGGACTCTACAAATATTATAAAGCCTCTGGCTTCTGCAATTACAAACGTGCAGCTCGATCATCAGAATATATTAGGGGACACGATTGAAGAAATTGCAGCAGAAAAAGCCGGAATCATTAAAAAGAGTGTTCCAATTATTTCGGGAGATGAAAATGAAGCTGTAAAAGCAATCATCAGAGAAAAAGCAATGAAGGAAGAGGCTTCTTTTATAGATGCTACCCTTCTTCATACTGACCTTGCTTCTGACCTGAAAGGAAATTATCAGAGAAAAAACATCCGTGTGGTTCTGTCTATCATTGAGGAATTAAGAAAACAAGGCATCAATATTACAGATAAGAATGTTGAGAATGGTTTATTGAATGTTCACAAAAATACAGGATTCATTGGACGTTGGTTTGAGTTCTCAAAAGACCCGCTTACGATCTGTGATACGGGGCATAATCAGGCAGGATTAGAGTATGTTTTTTCTCAATTAAACTCTATTAACAGGCGCAAGCATGTCATTTTGGGATTTGTAAATGATAAAAAAATAGATGAAGTGATGAATTTACTTCCTGAAAATTCTGAGTTTTATTTTGCCAAACCATCTATTAACAGGGGAAGACACCCTGAAGATTACGAAAAACTTCTTCAGGAAGCGAAAATTTTTTATAAAATTTTTAATTCCGTACAGGAAGCGTATCTATCTGCAAAAGAACGATGTACAAGTGAAGAAATGATTTTTATTGGCGGAAGCAACTTCATTGTTGGAGATTTTTTAGAAAAAAATTTAGAGTTTAAAGAATAAGTTGTATATTTGCACCACTCTAAACGAGAAAACAACAAAAAAGTCTAGAGGGTTCTTAGCTCAGTTGGTTCAGAGCATCTGGTTTACACCCAGAGGGTCGGGGGTTCGAATCCCTCAGGACCCACAGAAAAGGAAACGAAACCTTTAAAAAAAATTCGGGTTCTTAGCTCAGTTGGTTCAGAGCATCTGGTTTACACCCAGAGGGTCGGGGGTTCGAATCCCTCAGGACCCACAGAAAGGAAACGAAACCTTTAAAAAAAATTCGGGTTCTTAGCTCAGTTGGTTCAGAGCATCTGGTTTACACCCAGAGGGTCAGGGGTTCGAATCCCTTAGGACCCACAAAATCTCTCAGATTTCTGGGAGATTTTTTTATTATTTTCTGTAATTTATTTCATCTTTCTTGCCAACACATTCAATTTATAGAAATCAAAATACCGTATATTCGGATTTCCTGAAAGAAGATTAGTTCTTATTTTTTCCTCCAAAATCTTGTAAATAGAGAGAAACAGAGGAATAAGCCCCAACCGCTTCAATATTACAGCAGCCTTATACACTTTAATATCTTTAATAAAGGCTTTGTTTATTGGATTTTTTGAAAGCCTGAATAAAGACTCCATCCCTATTTCTGCTTTACCCAGAAAAATGGCATTATTAGTATCATCAATATGAATAACAGGGTTAGCCATTGCCAGGAATTTTACTTCATTTTGTTCCAGGAGTTTGGCGAAAACGAAATCTTCGTATCCATATTCCGTCAGCGTTTCATCAAAAGGAAATTTTTCAAGAATTTTTTTTGAGATAATAAAATTCACGGTTTTAAATAGTGCAAAATCATAAGACCGGTTGCCAGAAAAGATTTCTCTTTCCACAGAATACCTGTTTCTGAGAGTTGATGCATATTTGGGATCAATTGTAAAACTGCCGTAAATAAGTTCTAAATCCGGATGTTTATTTATTTCAGATATGTAATTCCACAGAAATCTTTTTCCGGGAATTTTAACGTCGCAATCAAGGAATAAAAGATATTCCCCCAAAGAATATTGTAGAAAAAGATTGCGAATCCTGGAACGTCCGATATTTTTATTCAGGAAAACCAGCTTTTCCACCTGGTCCTGAAGTTCTTCGTTAATTGATTTAAAAGCGGCATCAGAAGCATCATCTATCAATATAATTTCAGCATCAATTTTCTGACTGTCAATTTCCTTTTTTAAATCAAAAACCAATTCACGGACATCAAAATTATAGACAGGAATGCAGATTGAAAGTTTCATGATGTCAGATTTTCTCAATAACCTTCTGAATAGTAAACTCTTCAAGACAAGCCCAGTCTCCTCTGTAACATTCTTTATCCCCAAAAACTGAACACGGCCTGCAGGAAAGATCTTTTACCTGCACCACATCCTCTTCACTCTGCCCGAATCCTAAAAAACCAGCGTAAGGATGCGTTTCACACCAGATAGAAACACATCGGGTTCCCATAAGGCTTGCCAAATGCATATTGGCGGAGTCCATAGAAATCATGACCTCCAGTTCTGAGATCTTCTGAAGTTCTTCTGTAAGGCTTAATTTTCCGGAAAGACTTTTGGTATTAGGGATTTTACTTTCCCAGGATTCAAGGGTTTCTGTTTCCTTTTTCCCGCCTCCAAAGAAGTATACTGTATGTTTTTGAGCCAACAGCCTTGCCAGTTCAAATGATTTCTCCAGCGGAAGCATCTTTCCTTTGTGCTGTGCGAAAGGCGCAAAACCAATTCCTGATTTATGCTCAGAAACCGGTCTGAGTTTTTGTGAAAGCTCCACTTTAAAGCCCATTTCCCGGAAAACATCTGCATACCGTTCAACTGTTTTCTTCAATTGAACCTTATTCAGATTCCAGACATCGGTAAGATGTTCTTTTTCTTCTTTTCCTTTATCTATTTTGAAGACCTTCAGCCCTTTTCTTCTATAAATCCTATCCAGAATCTTGGTTCTGATCACATCATGAAGATTGGCAATATAGTCCGGTTTGAATTCTTTAATTAACTCATCGCCCAATTTTCTCAGCCCAAAAAAGCCTTTATAGTCATCAACATTAATTCCTTTAAATATAACATTAGGAATACCTGCAAACAAAGCTTCAAAATTCTTTCTGGAAACCATGACGATCTCTACACCTGGATTTTGTTCTAAAAATTCCTTAAAAACAGGAACTGTCATGGCAACATCTCCAAATGCAGAAAAACGATATGCTAAAATTCTGGTCACGATTATGATTTCAGCTGGTAAGCTACTGCGTAAAATTTGATCTGTTTAGTCATGGCCATCAATCCATTAGCCCTGGATGGGGAAAGAAATTCCTGCAGTCCGATCTCTGAAATGAATTCAAAATCAGAATCTAAGATTTCCTGGGTAGAATGCCCACTGTAAATGCTCACCAGAAGAGAAACAATACCTTTTGGTAAAATTCCGTCTGAATCTGCATTAAAGAAAAGTTTACCATCTTTAAATTCAGCATCTATCCAAACCTTACTCTGGCAGCCTTTTATGAGATTTTCCTCTGTCTTCTTATCGTCCGGAAGTCCTTTCAGTTCTTTTCCAAGATCAATAATATACTCATACTTCTGCTCCCAGTCGTCAAGAAAAGCAAATTCGTCAATTATTTCCTGCTGTTTTTCCTTAATGGTCATTTTAATCAAATTTCTTGTGCAAAGATAGTAAATTATGCATTAGACCTAAAGCCGTAAACCATAAGTCATTTTCTGAATATTATATCATGAAACAGTCTATCCCTTAAAGCCTGATGCATTAGAAGCCTTCCGAAAAACCTGCAATAACTTTATTTCTTCATTTTCCCAGCGAAGCACCTTAGCTGCCTTTTCCAACTCCAGCTGATAATTACCCCTTCCTTTTGCCAATACTTTGTTTACAGCTGCGGCAATATTTTCCGGCTGGTGATCTTTGATTAGTTCACCAACATCAAACTGATCTTTAATATTCTTAAGTTCGGGAAGATTGGAAAGGATTAAAGGAACCCTGGCCTGAATACAATCCAAAACTTTATTAGGTAAAGAATACAGGTAGCTTTCTCCTCCATTTTCTTCAATGCTCATCCCACAGTCGGCAGTTAATGTTACCTTTCTTAAATCTTCAGGCTTTAATTTTCCCAGGAACTGAACTTTATGCTCAAGCTTCTCCCTTATCACAAGCTCTTCATATTCTTTTTTTCTTGGACCATCGCCTGCAATTTTCAACTGTACATGATCCAGATAATGCATGGCAAGGATTACTTTATCAATTCCCCTGAAAGGATTGACAGCACCTTGGTATAAAAGTATTTTAGGATTATTTTCAGGAAGATCATCAGTAAAACCTATCTCTCTCGGAGCATTTTGAACAATTACCGGATCTATGCCATATTTTTTTTCAAACCATTTTCCATAGCTTCCACTTGCGGTAATCATCCATTTTAGGTTTGGAATAACAGTCTTTTCAACATACCGCCACAGCTTTTGTGACATTTTACCCTGAACAGCAGGCATTTCCGAAAAAATTTCATGGCTGTCAAAAACCAATGGAATATTCAGTTTCCGCGCAATAAGATAATTAGGGTATAACGCGTCAATATCATTGGCATGAAGAATTGTATTCTGATCTGCTTTTTTTTTAAGTATGTGGTACAGCTTCCAGTTAAATTCAAGATAAGCTGTCTTCAGACTTTTTGAGGCCAGATGGATACGTGAGAATGAATATGGGCGCTGTATTTCTTCCGCTCCATTCCAGTCATTTCCTATCAAATCAATTTCATAGCCATTTTCATATAAAGTACGGCATATCTTTTCAATACGCTGGTCTGTATACAAATTACTGAAGGCGGATATGATGATTTTTTTCTTCATTAAGCTTTTTTCCCAAGCAATAAATGATAAACCTGAATAAAGCAGATAAGTCCGTTCGGAATGATAACCGGCCATAATGGTCCGCTAAAGAAGCCATAAATGACAAAACAGATACATCCGATCATGTTAACAACTCTGATCTTTCTTACATCTTTCAGAATGAAACTCAATACGATAAAAACTGAGGCTGAGTATCCGATATAAGTGGTAATTTCAGGATTCATTGAGATTTTTTAAGGATAACAAACTTAATCATTTTTAATAAGATAATAAATTTTTTTCTGCCAATAAAATCATTTAAGAATAACAAACTTAATCATTTTCAATAAGATAATAAAATTTTTTCTGCCATAAAGTCATTTATTGATTTTTGGTAAAATATTTGTAATTTAGATAATGAATAAATGGCAATGTTGCTTTTATTCTAATGAGATATATTATGGATTATAAGTTTTCACAAGGTTTGAGCCAGGTGTTCAAACAAAGCAAAAGCGAAGCTAAGAGGCTGAAAAGTGAATTTCTTAATACAGAACATCTACTTTTAGGTATTATAAAAACGGAAAACTCTGCAAAAGAAATCCTTCAAAACCTCAATGCGGATTTAACACAAATCAGAAGAAAAATTGAAACTCTAAATACAGCAAGTCTTAATCCTATTTCTGAGGAGGTTACCAATATTTCTTTCACCAAAATGGCAGATCATGCTATTAAACGTGCGGAGTTAGAATGCCGACAGTACAAAAGCAATGAAATTAATACCGTTCACCTGCTTTTAGGTATTCTATATAAATATGAGGATCCTACTTCAAATATTTTGGGAGCTTATGACATCGACTATGAAGGTGTTTCAAGAGAGTACCAGACTATGCTTAAAAATTCCGGGCAGTCACCACAAATGAGTGCTTATGATGACGATGATGAAAGAGAGGAATTTGAGCAAATGAGAAAGCCTACGGGAAATTTAGGCTCTGCAAAAAGCAAAACTCCTACATTAGACAACTTTGGTAGAGATTTAACATCTTTAGCAAGGGATGGAAAATTAGACCCTGTAATCGGACGTGAGAAAGAAATTGAGCGAGTATCTCAGATCTTATCCCGCAGAAAGAAAAACAACCCGCTCCTTATCGGAGAACCTGGAGTTGGTAAATCTGCGATTGCGGAAGGATTAGCTTTAAGAATTCAGCAGAAGAAAGTTTCCAGAGTTCTTTACGGAAAACGTGTTATTACATTAGATCTTGCCAGTTTAGTGGCAGGAACTAAGTATCGTGGCCAGTTTGAAGAAAGAATGAAGGCGATCATGACTGAACTTGAAAAAAATAGGGATGTTATCCTATTCATTGATGAGCTTCACACTATTGTAGGAGCTGGAAGTTCTACAGGAAGCTTAGATGCATCCAATATGTTCAAACCCGCGTTAGCAAGGGGCGAAATTCAATGCATCGGAGCTACTACTCTTGATGAATACCGTCAGTATATTGAAAAAGACGGAGCTTTAGAAAGAAGATTCCAGAAAGTAATGGTGGAACCTACTTCTATTGAAGAAACCATTCAGATTCTGAACCAGATCAAGGATAAGTATGAAGAGCACCACAATGTAATTTATACCCCTGAAGCTATTGCAGCGTGTGTCAATCTGACATCGAGATATATTACAGACCGTTTCTTGCCGGACAAAGCTATTGATGCAATGGACGAAGCAGGATCAAGAGTTTATATCAAAAACATGAAAGTTCCTACCGAGATCATTGATTTTGAAAAGAAAATTGAAGAGATCAAGGAATTGAAGCAAAAAGCTGTAAAAGCACAGGATTATCTGGAAGCAAGAAAGCTTAAGGATGAAGAAGAACGTCTTCAGATGGAGCTGAATGCCGCTCAGGAAAAGTGGGATAAGGATGTAAAAGAGAAAAAAGAAACCGTAACTGAAGAAAATGTAGCAGAAGTGGTTTCTATGATGAGTGGAGTTCCTGTAACAAAAGTTGGTAAGAATGAACTTGACAAACTAGCCAACATGGACGGAAAGCTGAACGGCAAAGTAATCGGCCAGGAAGACGCTGTGAAAAAAGTGGTTAAGGCAATTCAAAGAAACAGAGCCGGTCTTAAAGATCCAAACCGCCCTATCGGTACATTTATCTTCCTGGGTACAACCGGAGTTGGTAAAACTGAGCTGGCTAAGGTAATGGCCAGAGAATTATTTGATTCTGATGAAGCATTGATCAGAATTGATATGAGTGAATACATGGAAAAATTCGCTGTTTCAAGATTGGTAGGTGCTCCTCCGGGATATGTTGGATACGAAGAAGGTGGACAGTTAACTGAAGCTGTGAGAAGAAAGCCTTATGCTGTGGTTCTTTTAGATGAGATTGAAAAAGCTCATCCGGATGTATTCAATATCCTGTTACAGATCCTTGATGAAGGTCACGTTACAGACAGTTTAGGCAGAAAAATCGACTTTAGAAATACTATTATCATTCTTACTTCCAATATCGGAACAAGAGATCTTAAAGATTTCGGAGATGGTGTAGGATTCGGAACATCTGCTAAAAAGTCAACTTCAGATACAAGAGCAAGAAGTACCATTGAAAACGCCCTTAAAAAGGCATTTGCTCCGGAATTCTTAAACAGAATTGATGATATCATTATCTTCAACTCTCTTGTACAGGATGATATCAAGAAAATTATTGATATTGAACTGAATAAACTGTATGGCAGACTTGAAAAATTAGGGTATAAAGTGGAATTAACGGATGAAGCTAAAGACTTTATTTCTGAAAAAGGTTGGGATAAAGACTTCGGTGCAAGACCATTGAAACGAGCTATCCAGAAATACATTGAGGACTTATTGGCTGAAATGCTCGTAAATAAACAACTTAATGAAGGAGAAACTGTAGTTCTTGACCTTAATGAAGCGAAAGACGGATTGGTAGGAAAAACTTCCAAACCTAAGAAGTCTTCAGCTGCTGAGAAATCTTCTTAATATTAAATAAATAATTAAATTTCAATAAAAAACACCGGGAAATTCCCGGTGTTTTTGCTTTGATATAGGTTTGGACTAAAGCCAATTTGATGTTATCTTTTTTGTAAGATGAGCTAAATTCCATCTCTATGAATACTAACATTGTAATGGTTAACATTATCTGCGTTATCTGGAAAATCTGCGAGATTAATATTTAAACATAACAGTTTTTGTTTGAAACGCCAAGGCGCAAAGATTTTTAGATGCGCTACGTTTTTAAAGCGCGAGGATTTTATCTCCGATAAAATTTAATCCTGCTGAGTTTCTCAATAACGACTAAAGCCCTACCACAAACCCAATATTCGGGACTAAACCATTTGAAAATACACTTGAATTTTCTTTCCAGAGTACATTATACATTAAACCGATCTGCATAAAGGAATTATTCCCGATTCTCTGCATATATCCGCCACCAAGGTATAAGGCATTTTCTTCTCTGTTGTATTTATAATCGTAATATTTGTCTTTATAATTGATAAAATAATGCTGAAAATTGGCACTTAAATAAAATGAACGGGCAATATAATAATTGGCAAAAGGCCCAATTCCGAACATGGTGGATCTATAATAATCTGAAGTCTGCCAGGAAACACTTCCCACAGCTCCGGCTTCAAGATCTTCAGTAAGGCGGTAGCCCACTCTTGGTGAAGCCTGCAGATAGAAAGAACTGTTACTTCCGAATCCAAGACCTATTCCACCTCCAAAAGTCCATCTGTTATTTTCTTGTACCGGCGTTCCTATTGAAACCTGGGAAAATGCAGATCCGGAAACGATCAGCATTATGGAAATAATAAACTTTTTCATATTTAAATATTTTATTTTGTTCTAAAATACACCATTCGTATCATCCTATTTTTGATGTTGAAAACTTTATGATGCTGGTGTTTATATTAATATCGTTTTTATCAATGTTTAAAATTATGGTTTTTTTACGAATTTATTAGTTGTATTTTTGCCGCGTCAAACTAAGAACTCCCGTTAAGAGTTTCGTAAAATTGAAATATAATGAAAATAGTAGTAGGCCTCTCCGGAGGTGTAGACTCCAGTGTTACAGCATATTTGCTACAACAGCAAGGTCATGATGTGGTGGCTTTGTTTATGAGAAACTGGAATGATGCTTCGGTAACCCTGGAAGATGAATGTCCGTGGATCGAAGACAGTAATGACGCTTTGATGGTAGCCCAGAAATTGGGAATCCCATTTCAGGTAATTGATATGAGCGAACTTTACAAGGAACGTATTGTAGATTATATGTTCGCTGAATATGAAAAAGGACGCACCCCGAATCCCGATGTTTTGTGTAACAGAGAAGTAAAATTCGATGTTTTTATGAAGACAGCCATGTCTTTAGGAGCTGATAAAGTAGCTACAGGACATTATGCCAGAGTACATTCTACTATCGATGAAAATGGAAAAGAAATTTTCCATCTTCTGGCCGGAAAGGATAACAATAAAGACCAGTCTTATTTCCTTTGCCAGCTAAGCCAGGATCAGCTATCAAAAGCATTATTTCCTATCGGAGAACTTACCAAGCCTCAGGTGAGAGAGATTGCAAAAGAAATTGGGTTGGTAACGGCGGATAAAAAGGATTCTCAGGGATTATGTTTTATCGGAAAAGTTAGCCTGCCGCAGTTTTTACAACAGCAATTGAAGCCAAACGAAGGAGAAATTGTAGAAATTTTCAAAGATTCTCCTCTATTTGCTGAAGAAACTCCTGAATTTTCAACGAAAGAAGAAGAATTACAATTCTTATCAAGGAAAATCAATTATAAAAAAGCTGACGGAAAAGTCATTGGAAAGCATCAAGGTGCGCAATTTTTCACGATCGGTCAAAGTAAAGGATTAGGAATAGGCGGCCATAAAGAAAGTTGCTTTATCGTCTCCAGAGATATGGAAAACAATATTCTCTTTGTCGGAGAAGGAAGTCATTTTCCGGGGCTTTATAAAAAGGCCCTTAAAATAGACAATTCTGAGCTTCACTGGGTTCGTGAGGACCTTAGACTTCGAAATGGAGAAACTATGGAAGTAATGGCCAGATTCAGATACAGACAGCCTTTACAGAAAGCCACTCTTTATCAGTTTGAAGATGCTTTTTATATTGAATTTGAAGAGCCACAATCTGCTATTGCTGAAGGACAGTTTGCTTCATGGTATATTGATGAAGAACTGATTGGAAGCGGGGTGATTTCTTAATGCTAATTTATAAGAATCAGACAAAATAAAGAGTAATATTTAATGAATAATATAAGCCCGAAGCACTTTGTTTCGGGTTTATTTTTATTGCTTTATTTTATCATTTAATTTCCAACTCATCAGCAGAAATACAGCAATTGATTCCGCCATCAATATCATAACTAAAAAGCCAATTGGTTTTCCCAATATAATCCCACGTATCAGCTTTATGATCCCAACACCCAAAATAAGTATCGTAAAATAAATTGTAACCCGTGAAATTATTTCTTTCCGTGATTTTACAATAAAAATGGAGATGTAAAATCCTACAATCAAAATTGAATAAAATTTTAAAAATTCCGTCCCTTTCAATGGTATCGGATTGAATGTCTGAAATTCAGCAACAAGCCATATACAACTTATTACAACAGGGATAGAATGGATGATTAACTTTTTCATGATTTATTTTTTTTACTTATTTTACCCGCCACATCCTCCGCAACCGCCACACCCTCCACCGCAGCCCCCACCGCCACTACAACTGCTTCCACCACAGCTTGAATCAGAATTCCCATCATTCTTATCTTTAAACTTTTTAATGGATGCTATAACACCTCCAAAAACAA